>NZ_CAMZMX010000020.1:0-78700 GCF_947311875.1 Pseudomonas sp. PARCl1 | reverse complement strand
CTTTATCGGCGCTTGGGTGAAAAGGGAGGAGGGGCGAGGTCTCCCACGGTCTGTACTGCGCTAACAGTCAGAAGCTGGCTTTGTCCCTCCTCCTCCCTTCAAGTCTAACCATACAAGCTGGCTTGCCGGCGATGGACTGCGAAGCAGACCAATGGCTGCCACTAAGGCTTAACTGACTAGGATTACGCCCGAGGGCGCCTTCTTCTTTGGAATTCGGTGGGCCGGGGTGATCTTAAACGGTGTTAAACGTTGCTGATTTATAAGCTGTTTCTGTAGTTTTGTATTTTGATGGAATACCCTTTGGAATACAGCGTCGGTTAAAAAGCGAACGGCTACGTTATAGGTCGCTGGAAATTCGTTCAGGGAAATCGGATTTTCTTTTCACCTTTCGGTCGTAATGCTAGTTCCACATGCGAAAACCCATTCCCTCCTGACCCTGCAGCACAGGGGGCGTCTGGACGCGCCTCGCCTTCGCAACTATCAACATGGTGATCGCATTTAGGAAAAACGTGAGAGCCAGCGCTTTCCTGGGCGCCCTGTGGCCCTAGAAACTGGTGTCACTTTCAGCGTATCCACGTAAACTCTCGGATTTCTCAAACGCTGGAAGCTTTCGATGCTCAAGCTGGAAGACATCAAAAAAGACGCCCAGATTCGTGGCCTGCATGGCGACGAGGTGGTCAAGATTGTCAGTGTCGACAAGGTCGGTGACTCGGCGATCAGCGTCGTCTACCAGAAGAGTGCGGGCGGCTACGGTGACCAAATGCTGTTTCGCAGCGACGAATCCCGTCTTGAACTGGCCCAAGCCGGTAGAGCTTGGGCGTTTGATGCCCCAGGTAGCGATTTCAAGCTGGCCTTGGAGGCCTGGCGAATCCAGCTGGCCCATCTGTTCGATCCGATGATGGCAGTGCACACCTCCAACGTCGATCCGCTGCCGCACCAGATTTCCGCCGTCTATGAGTCCATGCTGCCACGTCAGCCGTTGCGCTTTGTGTTGGCCGATGACCCTGGCGCCGGTAAGACCATCATGGCCGGTCTGCTAATCCGCGAGTTGCTGATGCGAGCCGATGCTCGGCGCATCCTCGTGGTATCGCCAGGTTCGCTTACTGAGCAATGGCAGGACGAACTGTTGGAAAAGTTCGGCATCAAGTTCGAGGTGTTCAGCCGCGAGAAACAGGAGCAGTGCGCCACAGGCAATTACTTCGAGGAGCAAAACCTGCTGATCTGCCGTCTCGATCAGCTGTCGCGCAACGAGGACTACCAGCTCAAGCTCAAGAATACCGACTGGGATCTGATCATCGTCGACGAAGCTCACAAGCTGTCGGCCAACTACTTCGGTAACAAGGTTAACAAGACCAAGCGTTTCGAGTTGGGTGAGCTGCTCGGTTCGATTACTCGTCACTTCCTGCTGATGACGGCTACCCCACATAATGGCAAGGAAGAAGACTTTCAAATCTGGCTCTCGCTGCTCGATGGCGACCGCTTCTACGGCAAATTCCGAGAGGGTGCCCACAAGGTCGACGTATCTGACCTCATGCGACGCATGGTCAAAGAAGAGCTGCTTAAGTTCGATGGCACCAGGCTATTCCCGGAACGGCGCGCCTACTCAGCCAACTACTCTCTGTCTAAGCAGGAAGCGACGCTTTATCACGATGTAACAGAGTACGTGCGCAACCAGATGAACTTGGCTGATCGCCTCGATGGTCAGCGCAAGAACAACGTCGGCTTTGCGCTTACTCAACTGCAGCGCCGTCTGGCTTCCAGCCCTGAAGCCATTTATCAGTCGCTGCGCAATCGTCGCAAGCGACTGGAAAATCGTATTGAGGAAGAAAAGCTTCACCTGCGCGGTGGCGGTGTCGCCAGTGTGTTGGGCGCTTACCTGGAGAAAAAGCGCATCGAGGTGCCAGACAACCTCGACGAGATGGAAGACGAGCTCAGTGCCGATGAATACGAGCTCTTCGCTGACCAATTGGTAGACCAGGCGAGCGCTGCCGAAACTATCGCTGAGATGGAAACTGAAATCTGCTTGTTGCAAGGCTTGGAGCTACAAGCGCAGCGCCTGGTGGCTTCCGGCAGTGACCGCAAATGGGAAGAGTTGTCCTGCCTACTGCAAGACTCTCCACAGATGTACAACGGAGAGAACCGCCGCAAACTGATTATCTTCACTGAGCATCGCGCCACTCTGGATTATCTGGTTAAGCGCATCGCCGACATGCTGGGTGATTCGCAGGCCATCGTCACCATTCATGGCGGTACCAACCGCGATGAGCGGCGCAAGGTGCAGGAAGAGTTTCGTCACAACCCGCGGGTGTTGGTGCTGATTGCTACCGATGCGGCCGGCGAGGGCGTCAACCTGCAGAACGCCAATCTTATGGTCAATTATGACTTGCCCTGGAACCCCAACCGCCTGGAGCAGCGTTTCGGCCGTATCCACCGTATTGGTCAGGATCAAGTCTGCCATCTGTGGAACATTGTCGCCAACGAAACCCGTGAAGGTGAGGTATTCCAGAAGCTTTTCGAAAAGCTAGAGATTGAGAAGCAGGCGCTGGGCGGCAAAGTATTCGACATCCTTGGCGAGGCCTTCGACAATGTCTCACTCAAGGATCTACTGATCGAAGCCATTCGCTATGGCGACTCGCCGGAGGTGCGTGAGCGGCAAAACCAGGTCATAGAAGGGGCGCTGGATACCGAACACCTGCGTGAAATCCTTCGTCGCAACGCGCTGGTCGAGCAGCATATGAGCCTCGACCAGTTGTATGCAGTCAAAGAGGAAATGGAGAAAGCAGAAGCCCGAAAGCTGCAGCCCTATTTCATCCGTGCCTTCTTCAATGAGGCTTTTACCAGCGTTGGTGGAGAGCTTCGTAACCGCGAGCCTGCGCGTTTTGAGATTCGTCATGTGCCGGCTGTCCTGCGCGAGCGTGACCGAGTGATCGGAGAAACCCGTACGCCTGTGCTCAAGCAGTACGAGCGCATCTGCTTCGAGAAACAGCAGGTGCGCGTGCCGGGCAAGCCTATGGCCGATCTAATCCATCCTGGCCATCCACTGATGCAGACGCTGACCGATATCACGCTCAGTGCCCATCGTGGCAAGCTCAAGCAAGGTTCAGTACTGGTTGACCCCAATGACGACAGCCTGATTCCCAAAGTACTGTTCATGCTTGATCACAGTGTGCGTGAGAGTGCGAGCGACGGCGCAGAACAGCCCAAGATCGTCTCGCGCCGGTTACAGTTTGTCGAAATCGACCCTCAAGGCCACAGCAGCAATGCGGGCTGGGCACCGCACCTAGATCTTTTGCCGATCAAACCGGGTGAGCTGGCCCTGGTGCAGGACGTACTGGGCGCATCTTGGATGCAGCAAAATCTGGAAAACCTTGCGCTAGAGCACGCCTCGCAACAGCTAGTGCCCGACCATTACAGCGAAGTGAAAGCTCGCATTCAGCGCCAGGTCGAACGCGTGCTCGCGGCTGTACATGAGCGTCTGGTTAAGGAAATCAACTACTGGTCTGATCGCTACCTCAAGCTCTGTGAGGACGTGGCTGCTGGTAAGCAGCCGCGTATGCAGCCGGAGAATGCGCGTCGCCGCTATGAGGAACTGACAGCCCGGCTGGAGCAGCGCACCCGTGAGCTTCAAGCTATGCAACAGGTTAGCTCTTCCACCCCAATAGTGATTGGCGGTGCATTGGTGATACCTGCTGGCCTGCTAGCCCAGCGTCAGGGTGATACCGCTTTTTGTGCAGATGCAGAGGCACGCTCGCGTATCGAGTGGGTAGCCATGCATGCCGTGATCGCAGCCGAGCAGGCTTTGGGACACAGCGTCAAGGATGTATCTGCCGAGAAGTGTGGCTGGGATATCACTGCGCGTCCGCCGGTTGCCGCCGATGGCAGCATCAAGGACGACCGTCATATCGAGGTCAAAGGACGCGTAAGGGGCTCAACCACTGTCACCGTGACTAAGAACGAGATCTTCTCCAGCTACAACCAGGGCGAGAAATACATCCTCGCCATCGTGCTGGTGGATGGCGATCAGACAGACGGTCCGTATTACATCAAGCACCCGTTCAAGAGCGAGCCGGAGTTCGGCATAGCCAGCGTCAACTACGACCTGGGCGAATTGCTATCGCGTGCGATCACGCCGGAGGAAAGTCAGTGAAATTAACCAAGCTGCGCCTGGAGAACTATCGCTGCTATCAGGACTTTGAGATTGATCTCCACGACAAGCTAACCGTGCTGATTGCTCCCAATGGCTTTGGTAAGACCACTCTGCTAGATGCGGCACGGGTCGCGCTCTGGCCCTTTGTTAAGGGATTTGATCTGGGTAGTCAGACCGGTAAGTCGGCTACTATTCAGAACACTGACGTGCGACTAGCGCTGCTCAGCGAGGACAATATGGAACCGCAGTTGCCTAGCGTAATTGAGGTCTGTGGGGATTGGTCAACGACTGAGCGCGATTACTCTTGGATTCAGCAACGCATCAGCATGAAAAAGAACACCAACACTACTGGGAACGTTGGTAGCAGAGCGCTGACTGCTTTTGGCAAAGAGCTTGAGGACCTCGTGCGTAGGGATCAGCACGTTACACTGCCTCTGCTGAGCTATCTAGGTACTTCGCGCCTGTGGTTCGAGGGGCGTTTCACTTCAGTTGCTGCCGAAACGACTCTTGATAAGAGCGAATACTCTCGCACTTCCGGCTATCTCAATTGCTTGTCTTATTCTTCAAGTTTTAAAACCTTCACAGCGTGGTTCGGGTGGATCTACCGCAGCTACCGAGAAGAGCAATTGACGGCGTTGGAAAGAAATTCGGAGTTGTCGTCCAAAGGTCAGCGTTTTTCGCAAATCATTGAGGCGATCAAGACGGCCATCAATACCCTGACTGAGGTTCCTACTGGCTGGCATGATCTGGAGTACAGTGCCAGCCATCAGCAGCAGCTGGTCATGCACCATCCGGTGCAGGGCGTAATGCCAGTCGATATGCTCAGTGACGGTCTACGTAATGCCATTGCCATGGTTGCCGATCTGGCGTTTCGAGCTTGCAAGCTCAATCCCCATCTCGGAGTGCGTGCGCCCTTGGAAACGCCCGGTATCGCGCTGATCGATGAGGTGGATATGTTCCTGCATCCGCAATGGCAGCAGACGATTCTTGCGTCCTTGCAAAGCGCATTTCCTGAAATCCAATTCATCGTAACCACCCATAGCCCGCAGGTGCTCAGCACTGTTCGTCGAGAATGCATTAGAGTTGTAGAGCAGACGGAATTTGGATTGTGTGCAGCTATGCCTGAGTTCAGTCCGCTGGCACATGAATCAGGTGATGCGCTGGCCAAGATCATGGGTACCCATCGTGAGCCGCCATTGCCGATTCAAGAGCAGATACGCCATTTTGAGCAGCTAGTGCGCGCTGGCCAGGAAAGCTCTGGAGAGGCCAAGGCTCTACGCCAGGAGCTTGATCAGGCCGGTTATCAAGTCCATGAAAGCGATCTGATCACTTGGCGTTTTTTGGCGCAGCATAAGGCGGGGCAGGCATGATCGAGCTGCGTCATCGTGCTGTCCCGACACCTGCATTTACCGCATTTGTCGCTACTAATCCGCACGCTTCAGTAGCTGATTTCGACAGCCTTACATTCCAGCCGGTAAAGCAGGCTGTGAAGGCTGACCTCAACGCTGATCAGGGCGGGCTTTGCGTATACTGTGAGAGTTCACTGGCCCCCACTACAGGGCAGGTTGAGCATATAAAGCCGAAAGCAGGTGCCAACGCGCATCCCCACCTGTGCTTCACCTATACCAACTATGGCCATAGCTGCATCAACCCCAAAACCTGCGGGCAGAAAAAGAACAACGGTCTATTGCCCATCGAACCCGGGCCGGGTTGCAACGGTGAATGGACGCTCTCAACCGATGGGACCATCGAGCCTATTGCTGGCCTGACTCGGAAGCGTAAGCATGTGGTCATTCAGACTCGTGACATGCTTGGTCTTAACAGAGATTCCAACCTGGTTGATGAGCGTCAGCGCTGGCTAAAAAGCGCATTGGCTGTGTTGCAGCAAGCCCCCCAAGACATTCAGCAGTTTCTGCAGCAAGCGCCATATCGGTACATGCTGTCGACTGTCCTGTGACATCGAGATTATTCAGTGACATACGCAATCAAAACTCCGAAAAAACTCATCGAAGTCGCTCTGCCGCTGGATGCAATCAACGTCGCAGCTGCCCGTGAAAAGTCTATCCGTCATGGTCATCCCAGCACCCTGCATCTGTGGTGGGCGAGGCGGCCGTTGGCTGCGGCGCGGGCGGTGATCTTTGCGCAGATGGTCAATGACCCTGGCTACGAGCGCCATCTCGGGCGTGGGGTGAACAAAGAAAAGGCCGCTGCAGAACGCGAGCGCCTGTTCAAGATCATCGAGGAGCTGGTGCAGTGGGAAAACACCAACAACGAGGAGGTGTTGGAGCGCGCACGGCTGGAGATCTGGAAAAGCTGGCGCGAGACTTGCGAGCTGAATAAGAGCCACCCGCAGGCTGCCGAGCTATTCAATTCGGAAGAGCTGCCGGGCTTCCACGATCCTTTTGCCGGCGGTGGTGCGCTGCCACTGGAAGCGCAGCGACTGGGGCTGGAAAGCTACGCCTCCGACCTCAATCCGGTGGCGGTGACTATCAACAAGGCGATGATCGAGATCCCTCCGAAGTTCGCCGGCCGTTCGCCGGTCGGGCCGGAGATCGATGCCGATAAGGACAGTAAGAAACGCGCGACCCGCGACGCCTTCGAGGACTGGTCGGGGACCAAGGGCCTAGCCGAGGATGTGCGTCGCTATGGCGCCTGGATGCGAGAGGAGGCGCAAAAACGCATCGGTCATCTGTACCCGCAGATCGAAGTTACTGCCGAAATGGTCGCCGAGCGCCCGGATCTGGCGCAGTACCATGGCGAGAAGCTCACAGTGATTGCCTGGCTATGGGCGCGCACTGTGAAAAGCCCCAACCCGGCGTTCAGTCATGCCGAGGTACCGCTGGCCAGCACCTTTATCTTGTCCAGCAAGGCGGGCAAGGAGTCCTATGTCGAGCCGATGATTGATGGTGATAATTATCGCTTTAGCGTGAGAGTGGGCACGCCACCGGTATCTGCGAAGAACGGCACCAAGCTGTCACGCGGGGCTAATTTCCAGTGCCTGCTGTCCGATACGCCGATTGAACCGAGTTACATCAAGGCCGAAGGTGTTGCTGGTCGCCTTGGTCAACGGTTGATGGCCATCGTGGCCGAAGGCACCCGTGGCCGTGTTTATCTGGAGCCAATAGGCGAGCACGAGGCTATCGCGGCGCAAGCCCAACCTGAGTGGCGACCAGAAACCAGTTTGCCGGACGACCCCCGCAATTTTTGGACGCTGAATTATGGACTGGGCAAGTTTGGCGACCTATTTACCCCCCGCCAGTTGGTCGCGCTGACCACCTTGTCCGATCTGGTGCAGGAAGCCATCGTCCGCGTGCGGGAGGATGCACTGACCGCAGGCATGGTTGACGATGGGTTGGGGCTGGATCAGGGCGGCACGGGGGCTACATCCTATGCGCAGGCGGTGGCGGTATATCTGGCGTTTGCTATTAGCAAGGTCAGCAATATCGGCTCGACTGTCGCCTCTTGGATGAATGATCGTGGTGCGTTCCGTGAAACTTTTGCTCGCCAAGCTATCCCAATGGTTTGGGACTTTGCTGAAGCAAATCCGTTTGCCGATGCTGGCGGGAGTCTTGCCACTGCTATTGATAAAGGGGCTATGGCAGTGCGTGACTTGCCTGAAGATGGCAAGGGGCACGTCTATCAGCAGGATGCCCAGACGCAACAGATCAGCGAGGGGAAGCTGATCTCCACCGACCCGCCGTACTACGACAATATCGGCTATGCCGACCTATCGGATTTCTTCTATGTCTGGCTGCGCCGTGTGCTGAGGCCGGTCTTTCCTAGCCTGTATGCCACCCTGGCGGTGCCGAAGGCCGAGGAACTGGTGGCTACGCCGTACCGCCATGGTGGCAAGAAGGAGGCCGAAGAGTTCTTCCTCGAAGGCATGACCGCTGCCATACACAACCTTGCCGCGTTAGCCCACCCGGCTTTTCCGGTGACCATTTACTACGCCTTCAAGCAGGCGGAAACCAAGGGAGATGCCGGCACCTCCAGCACGGGCTGGGAAACCTTCCTCGGCGCTGTGCTTAAGGCCGGCTTCGCTCTGACTGGTACTTGGCCGATGCGTACAGAGGGTGCAGGGCGCTTGATCGGTAAAGGTACGAACGCTCTGGCCTCCAGCATCGTGCTGGTCTGCCGCCCGCGTGCTGCCGATGCGCCGACCATCTCTCGCCGCGAATTTATCCGCGAACTCAACGCCACCTTACCGGATGCACTGCTGGATATGACGCGCGGCGGTATCAACTCGCCGGTGGCCCCGGTGGACTTGTCGCAGGCTATCATCGGTCCCGGCATGGAAGTGTTCAGCAAGCACAGCTCCGTGCTTGAGGCTGACGGCTCGCCGATGACTGTGCGCAGTGCCCTGCAACTGATCAATCGCTTTATCGGCGAAGACGACTTTGACCACGACACCCAGTTCTGCCTCGCTTGGTTCGAGCAGCATGGCTGGGCCGACGGCAAATACGGCGATGCCGATGTGCTGGCCAGGGCCAAGGGCACCAGCGTCGGCGGCCTGGTCGATGCCGGCGTGGTTGAAAGCAGCGCCGGTAACTTGCGCCTCCTCAAATGGGCGGATATGCCGCGTGATTGGGCACCAGAAACTGATAACCGCTTGGCAGTTTGGGAAGCCTTACACCAAGTGATCCGCGCCCTCAACCAGGATGGTGAAACCGCCGCCGGCCAACTGCTGGCGCGCATGCCCGACAAAACCGCCGGCCTCACCGCGCTGACCTACCGCCTCTACACCCTATGCGAACGCCAGGGATGGGCCAGCGAAGCCCGCGCCTACAACGAACTGCAAGGAGCCTGGATCGGCATTGAACAATCCAGTCGGCAAGCTGGCCACATTGGCAGCCAGAGCGCACTGGATATCTGAGGAACTGGATATGACATCTGCACAAGAGGCTACAGCAGATGAACTTTGGAGCCTCATCAAAAGGGAGATCGCCGGCATTCAGGTGATCTGGGAGGCTGCCAAAAATCTTTTTTTCCAGCCACAAGGCGAGGGCTGGCGCAGCTGTGGGCTGTGCACTCCGTTGCTATTTGGGCTGACGCAAGCGGTTTACATCGAGTCGCTGCTGATACGAGTTGCCCGCTTAATGGATCCGGCATCGACCGGTAGAGGCGGCCAACAGCAGAATTTGAGTCTTTTGCGTTTGTCGACATTGGAGCCGAGCTTGGGCGTTGACGAGTCCATTGTTCGAAGTGTCTGGGATGGTTCGGGGCTCAAGCGGATTCGCGATAAGTACCTGAGCCACAACGATCTAGTGCGGCAGCTTGCGGAAGAACACTCGGTGAACATACCGCTAGAGACGAAAGATATTAGGGCGCTCAGGCAACTGGTCGATGGGTTGCTGGAGTTTCAACAGGCGGTAAATCTGAAACTGCGAAGAGCAAGCCATCTGCACGAAGGCCTGAGCGTACGAGTTCAGGCCGAAGTCAACGTGCTGAGCGATACGCTTTTGGGCGGCGAGCAGTTTTTCAAGCTACTGCCTGAGCATGAATGTTTGCAGCAGGCTTGGGGTAAAGTGAGGCCTGGGTAAGCTCCCTTCAGACGTTCTGTTCAGAGATCGACGCGAAATGTTCTGGCAAATCAATTTCACTGCGCCCTTGAGCGCGTCTGTAAGCGTACGAGTAGCAGTACTGTTGCCGTATGCCTCTGCTGTAAAGGAATAAAAGAAATGACTCTGAAACCCTGGCGTCTGATCGCCGAACCCCACGAAGACGTGCGCAGCGGTACCTTTGTTCAGGCTGAGTTCGCTGCGGATATGACCCGCGTGCATACCGGGACGGCGACTGCGGAGTACCAAGACCCGAAGCTGTTCTTCCAGCGCACCTTTATCACCGAGGGCATGCGTTTGCTGCTGGACTCGGTGGTTAAGCGTCTGTCCGGCAAGGGTGGCGATCCGGTCATTCAGTTGCAGACGGCCTTCGGCGGCGGCAAGACCCACACGATGCTGGCGGTTTATCACTTGGCTCGGGGCAAGGTGCCGGCCAGTGAAATGCCGGGTGTTGGGACTATCTTGAACAAAGCCGGTGTTACCGAGTTGGCTCCGGCGCGGGTGGTGGTGTTGGATGGCATCAAGTCCTCCCCCAATCAGCCGGTTCGGTATGGCGCCTGTTCAGTGCGCACGCTCTGGGGCGAATTGGCCTGGCAGTTGGGCGGTGAAGAGGGTTATGCGCTGGTTGGTGACGCTGACCTTTCTGGCACGTCGCCGGGTAAGGATGTTCTGGTCACACTGCTGAGCCGTTATGCACCTTGCGTCATTCTGGTGGACGAGTTGGTGGCATATATCCGCCAGTTCGAGGAAGGCGTTTCACTGGCTGGAGGAACCTTCGACTCCAACTTGACCTTTGTCCAGGCGCTGACCGAGGCGCTTAAGGCTGTGCCGACAGCGGTGATGTTGGCCTCGCTGCCTGAGTCTGATAAAGAAGCCGGCAGCCATCGTGGTGTACGCGCCTTGGAGGCGTTGTCGCACTACTTTGGTCGTGTGCAGGCGCTGTGGAAACCGGTGGCGACAGAGGAAGCGTTCGAGATTGTTCGGCGTCGCCTGTTCAGTCGCATCAACGACCAACTGGCTGCCGAGCAGGTGTGCCGGCAGTTTGCGGAGTTCTACATTGCTCACAGCGGCAAGTTCCCGTCCGAAACCCAGGAAATCCATTACTTCGAGCGTCTGAAGCAGGCTTACCCCATTCATCCGGAAGTGTTTGACCGGCTGTATGACGACTGGTCGAGCCTGGATAACTTCCAGCGTACACGTGGAGTGCTGAAGATGATGGCCAAGATCATCTACAGCCTGTGGAAAGACGGAAACAACGATCCGTTGATCATGGCAGGCAGCCTGCCGTTTGCGGATACCGACACCCGCAACGAGTTTACCTATTACCTGCCGGCAGGCTGGGATCCGGTTGTGGATCGGGACATTGATGGGCCGCGCGCCGAAACCGTAGCCATCGAGAATCACGATGCACGTCTTGGGGCGGTGCATGCCTGCCGTCGAACTGCACGTACGATTTTCCTCGGTAGTGCGCCGACAACCTCCAGCCAGCTGATTCGCGGTATCGAGCTGGAGCGTGTCTTGCTGGGCAGCGCTCAGCCGGAGCAGCAACTGGGCTTGTATGAAGATGCATTGCGACGCTTGGGTGACAAACTGCATTACCTGAACAGTGCCAACAGTCGTTACTGGTTCGACACTCGCCCGAACCTGCGTCGCGAGATGGAGGAGCGTAAGAAGCGCTTCAAGGATCGCGAGGATGTGTTTCCTACTCTGCGTCAGCGCCTTAACAATCTAAATGGTTGTTTCGGTGGCGTGCACGTATTTACCGGCAGTGCCGATGTGCCGGATGATTGGACGCTGCGCCTGGTGGTACTTGCGCCTGATTCGCCATACAGCAAAACCGGGCCAAATGCGGCGCTAAATAAGGCGTTGGAGATCCTTAAAAGTCGAGGTGAGCAACCTCGTCAAAAGCAAAACCGCCTGATTTTTCTGGCAGCGGATGCGGACAACGTAGGCCGCTTGAAGGATCACGCCCGTTCGGTGCTGGCCTGGGAGTCCATAGTCAGCGATTACAAGGACAACCGCCTTACGCTTGACAACCTGATGGCCAAAAATGCCTCAGCCAGTCTGGAGCAGGCACGCGAGACGCTGAACCGCACCCTGCGCGAAACTTGGAAATGGCTGCTGACGCCTGTGCAACACGCCAGCAATCTGACAGAGATCGTTTGGGAGCCCTATAACATCAACCCGGGTGCTTCGAGCCTGTCCCAGGAGATCGAAAAGGTTCTGCGGGAAAACGAACTGCTGATCTCCGAGTGGGCGCCGATTCATCTGTCCAACATGCTTAAGCGTTGGTTCTGGAAGGACGGCGTGGCTGAGGTGGGTGCGCTGGATGTGTGGCAGAAAACCTGCTGCTACCTGTACCTTCCGCGCCTGCGAGACGATCAAGTGTTTGCCCGCACGCTGAACCTTGGGGTACAGAGCAAGGACTTTTTCGGCGTAGCGCAAGGTAAAGAAGGCGACCGCTATCCAGGATTTGTGTACGGTAAGCCAACCTCGGTGATTCTCGATGGCTCTTGTCTGCTAATTGAACCAAGTGCGGCATCGGACTATGCCGAGCGGCTCCGAGCCAAGGAGGCCGCGGCTAGCGAGGAGTCCAAAGTGAAGCCGCCTGTAGGGGAGCATGTCATACCCTCTGGAAGCTCCGGCGGAACAGCTAGTGGTGCTGTGTCGGGTGGCAGTTATTCTGGTTCAAACGATGTGCCGGTGGCCAAGGCATTGCCAACACAGTTTTATGCCAGCGCCGAGCTGGATCCGGTCAAAGCCAAAATGCAATTTGCAACGCTGGTTGATGAAGTGATTCAGCAGTTCACCGCCAAGCATGGTGTGAATGTAACCATTTCTATCGATATCCAGGCCAGCAGCACTGGCGGTTTTGACGACTCTGTGCAGCGCTCGGTTAAGGAGAACTGTAGCGTCTTGAAGGTGAATACCTACGAGTTTGAGTAGAGTACGACAGGGCGGGCGTCCCAGTAGACGCCCGCTACTACTGCCAGTGAATTGGGATTTCGATGCTGTAGTTTTTGGCGACAGTTTTTAGTGTGGCGAGGATCTCAGTATGTCGTGTCTGATCGGTCGGCTGCCAGGTCGTACGGCGATCAAGGAGGTATTTCAGTTCGCCCAGGTTGTACATACCGAGACGATGGAAATTGCCCCAATTCGGAATGCCGAACAGGTTGTAGATTACTACGGTGGCGTCGCGTTCGCTGGCAAGGCGCTTTTCCCCGCTGAGCTTTTCGGCAGCGGCTTCGGCTTCGTCTCGGTCATCGTAAGTGTTCAATAATTTCATCAGTGTTCGGCTGTACTTCGAATCGGCAGCGGATTCTGCCTGACTGGGAAAGAAAGCACATCCCAGAATTTTTGAGGTTAAGCGTACAGGGATTAACCCCTGCGCAGGCCAGCCCGGCATCTACTGATGTGGTGTAGATGCGTTCGGGCACCTATCACGCGTCTACAATCCCGTGTGAGCGAAACGGTCCTGACCAATCTTTGGCATAGGAATTGATCAGCGCTGTGACTGGCTGCTTTTGACCAAAACGAGCACGACAACTCGACAACCCTGCGCGGGGCTCGCCTAGCTTAGTCCTTATGTCTAAGTGGTTTAAGGTCATATGAGTAATAGGGGGCGTGCTACCATATCGCCACTCTCTCTCCCCAGAAGTTTTTCTGCCCCCAGGAAATCGCCATGGACGATGTAGTCATAACGCACTCGGATGTGTACCAAAGCTGGCAAAACCATCTCTTTAATTTCAGTCTCGACGATCCCAAAACGAACGCACCCGGGCTGCGCAAGCCGCAACTGGCTGCGCTTTATGCCGCCCTGGGGCACCTGGTGGTTGATCCCTCTTTGACCGCCACTGTGGTCATGCCGACCGGTACAGGGAAGACTGACACCATGCTCGCGCTGATCCTCGCTGCGAGGATGGCAAGAACCTTGATCCTGGTTCCCTCGGATGCCCTTAGAACGCAGTTGGTGGGTAAGTGCACGGAGATGAACACGCTCCGCACCGTGGGGGCGGTATCGGACACGGCACGAAATCCCATTGTAGCGGCCATCGGTTCGAAGCTGTCAGAAGAACAGGTTGCTGATTTGGCCAGCGCCAACATCATTGTGGCCACTCCCCAGGCCCTGCTGCTATTCGAAGACGCCGCCTTGGGCGCGCTGGTCAATATGTGCAGCCACCTGATGATCGACGAGGCTCATCACGTCGCCGCTGCCAGCTGGAATCGAATCAAAACCGCCTTCATCAACAAACCGTGTATTCAGTTCACAGCGACGCCATTCCGGGAGGATGGTCTGGCTCTGGCCGGTAAGATTATTTACAACTACCCGCTCCGGGATGCGCAGCTTGACGGCTATTTCAAAGGTATCGAGTTCCATCCAGTAAGAGAATACAACCTCAAGCTGTCCGACCAGGCGATTGCAGACAAGGCTGTTGAGCTGCTCAGGGCTGACCTCAAGGCTGGGTATAACCATCTGATGATGGTGCGGGCCAAGTCGCACAAGCGGGCGTCAGACCTGTTTGAGATTTACAAGCAGCATCCCGACCTCACGCCGGTACTGATTCACAGCAATGTGCCGAATCAGGCGAGGGTGATGGCTGAGATTATCAAGAAGAAGCACCGGATCATCGTCTGCGTCGACATGCTTGGCGAGGGCTTCGACTTACCCGAGCTCAAAATTGCTGCCATTCATGACCAACACCAAAGTCCTGCCGTGACGCTCCAGTTCATCGGCCGGCTGACACGTGTGGACGCGGCCCTTGGTGATGCCAAGTTCGTGGCGAACATCGCTAATCAGAAGACCGACCACCAAATGGCTGACCTCTATAAGGAGAGTGCTGACTGGGGGGCAGTCATTCGCAATGTGAGTGAGAAAAAGGTCAGCCGGGAAATTCAGAAGGCGGACTTCACCGAGCAATTCGCTGACGGTGACGATGCCAAGGTAATCTTTGGGCTCAACCCGAACCCCAAAATCAGCGCAGTGGCGTACCACCTCTCTGCCAAAGACTGGACACCGCAGCGGGCACAAAGCCTGGATGGCCGCAGGGAGACACTGCAGTACTTTTCGATCAATGATCAGGCCGATACCGTCATTGCCGTGACTCGGCGAGAGACGCTGGTTGGGTGGGCTCAGACCGAAGAAATCGTCGATACCAACTGGAATCTGTACATCGCGTTCTATGACAAAGCGCAGAAAACCCTCTTCATTCACACCTCGGGTGACGACACCCAGGCAACTCGCTTCCTGAGCCTGGTGGCCAAAGACTCTCGTCGCATCAATGGTGAGCCGGCGTTCCGAACGCTCCACGACATCAAGCTGATGAAGCTGCAGAACGTTGGCCTGTCCCGCGCCCGAAAAGACTTGCGGTTTACGATGCACGTGGGGCGCGACATTAACCAGGTGATCAGCGATATTGAGAAAGGCAATGCGACAAAGTCGAACATCTTCGCCACTGGTTTTGAGGATGGAGAACGAACCACCGTGGGCTGTTCGCACAAGGGCAAGATCTGGGAGATGAACTCCTCTCCGATCAACTACTGGGTCGAGTGGTGCAAGCGCATGGCGGTCAAACTCAACGACAACACCATCGACCCTGGTGACGTCCTCAAAAATGTCATGCGTGCCGACCAAATCAAGGATAGATGGCCAGAGGGGCTGTTCTACGCAGACTGGCCTGTGTCGATCGCGATCGAAAATGAGCAAAGGATCTCGCTGTATTTTCAGGGAGAAACTTTCAACCTGCTCGATGTCGAGCTTGGTAAGCCTGAGTACATTGATGCACGGACGCTGGAGGTCCCCGTCATCGTTGGGGGTAACGAGGGCGAGGATCGCCGGCTGACTACCATCGCCATCAAATTGCTGGAGGATGGGTACAAGGCCTCCTGCCCTGGTGTGAAGATCCTTTACCCCCACGAAATGCCACTGGATTCCTACCTGGATGGAGAGCCGCTGGTACTGCTCAAGGTCGACGGTTCCATGGTGCAGGGCAACTACCGTCAGTACTCACTCAATAGCATGGATGTAAAACTGCCTGCCGGTTTGCTCGAACCATGGGATTGGGGAGCGACGAAAATCCACCAGGAGTCCATGCGTGCGGAGCGACGAAAGGATTCAGTGCAAGGGGTCACTTTCGACAAGATCGCTGACGATTACTCAATCGTGTTCAACGATGACGGCAAAGGCGAAATCGCTGACTTGGTGGCAATTCGGGAAAACCAGGACGCCATCTACGTCGACCTGTACCACTGCAAGTTCTGTCCTATGACGGATGGCGTGGCCGTACCTGGGGCGCGCGTCGCCGATGTTTATGAAGTATGCGGCCAGGCATCCAGATCGGTGAAATGGCTTTACACCGGCGACAAGTTCTTTAACCGGCTAATGGATCGCTACCAGCAAGGACTGCTGAAGGACTTCGACAGAATCCTGAAAGGCACGCCTCAGCAGTTGGAGATCCTGCGCAATAAATGCCACGACCATGAGCTGATCTTCAAGTTTGTGATCGTGCAGCCTGCGATATCAGCGAAGAAGGTGTCGAAGGAGCAACTGGCCGTCTTGGGAACGAGCTACTCATACATCAAGAGCATCTCGGGCTCGGACATCAAGGTCATTGTTAGCCCTTGATTGACTTGCACCAGCGGAATTGCAGCTGATTCAGCTGATGGCGCTTGGGTCGATAGCTGTTATTTTTGAAGGGCTGCTTCGACCTATTGCGGTCATTCGAGGTGCCTACAAAAATGGGGGCAAGATTCAGATCTTGCTAAACGCTTAACTATTGCTAACAAAATTCCGTATGGATGATCATGGCACAGATCAAAAACACCACTGCGAATAAAGCTTCAAGTAATAAGTCTAAAAATAAACGCGTGAATTTCTCACCTAGTACTGTGAAACATATAGCGTTTGAAGCACATTTGTTTTGCTCAAATCCTGAATGTTGCAGATTCACTTCCTACACCACCACTAGCGGAAAACCTAGAGCCATCGCTGAAGCAGCCCATATTAACGCAGCAAGTTTGACGGGCCCGCGACCAAGTGCAATTTCTTCTGGTGAAGATCTAAAGTCGGCATCGAATGGTATTTGGCTTTGCAAAATCTGTCATGACAAGATAGATGACGATCCCAAATTTTACCCAGAGACCAAGCTGCGTGAATGGAAGGAGAAGCATTCAGTATTCGTTCAGCAGTTAATTGGAAAGGATTTCGATCTAGTACATTTTGAGTTGTATGCTCGTAGTCGCAATGTAGCCCAGATCATTAGTGTTCTTGGCTTCTTAGAAGGAAAGCGAGTGTTTTTTGAATCTCTGGATGCCGAGCAGCCTGACCAAGTACTTGAGTCACTTCTTGAAATTCGCTCACGAATTACCAGCGCTCTTGGACAAATGATGAAGGGAGATTCGGCTTCGGAAAGTCTACGTGAAATCAATAAAATTATTCGATCGTTTCTGACTGCGCACCCCCGACTCAATGAACTGAAATGCGACGCCACAGATTCAGATTTTCTTAGATTTTTCGATGGGCTCCAAACCCTGCGTATCAACCTTCTACCGAAGGTCATAGAAATTGCTGGCAATGTGAAATATAACTTGAGCCCTGAGCTAGTAAGCGAGCACAAGAGACTGCAAGAATTTAAATAAGCTTTACAGTATTCTAGGGATGCCGTAGCTATAACTAGCCATCTCCAATGTGGCCAGAGTGGCCGTTCATGACCGTCCACTTCTGGTCGAGGCTGTTAAAAGATATTTTTGAGTGCGGCAGGTACTCAAAATCGCGCTTCTACGCGAAATCCACATCTGCTGACGTGCCGATAAATTTCAGATCTAACGTAAGCGCGCGCACTTCAATTTTGAAGAAGTGCGTTTACACACTCTGGGCCGGTTGCTGTCGGCCTTGAACGGTGGCTATGAGTCGATAGCAGCCGGTCTCACTCAGAGATTGAAAACCCATGTTTTTTGTAAACGACGGGCGAGCAGCCGCACGGTCAGCAAATAGTAATACCGCGTCGCCTCGCTGCGTCGACTTAGACGATGCTCAAGAAACCAAGCCACATGCTTTTTCTGCCAAGTCCAAGGCGTCTGTCGTTGCCAGCGCTCTGAAATTTCAGCTTGGATGATTCTCGCCTGCCGCAAATGTCGCTGCCGCGTCGCGTGTGATCCGGTCAGCACGCCAGCCAAGAACAACTCCATATCGAATGGCTTGCTCATGTCCGTCCTCCAATGTAGGCCGCGACCACATCGATTCGACCGTGCCCCAGCTCATAGCTGATTTGCCTCCGGGCCTCACGATCAAGGTTCCGATCTACCTGGCAACATTGGCCGCCGTTGATAGGCGCGTGGTGTCGGGTGATTTGCTCGAATCGCTCGCATGCGTACGCCGCTCGAAGCTCATGGAAGCCTTTGAGCTTATGTGCATGCAGGACGTCCCGCGCTGGGCGGATGATTTCCTGCAGAACATTCAGATAGCTTTCGTCTGGCGCAATTAGGTTGCGGCTACTCGCAGGCGACACCTGCCGTGCAAACCCAAGTGCGTCTTGAACATGGTGGTCCACCGCAATCCATCGTGGCGCTGAGGCGCCAGCGCGACCGCCTTTGGTGCCATCTTGAATGTTGATCCTGCCTAGGTCTTCAGCTTCACGGCTCAGCCGTGGTAGGTCAGCCAAGATGGCCTCCCGCAATCGCATGCCAGTGGACCGCGCCAACAGAACGATTGCGGCGGCCCGCAGTTGATGTTGGCTGCAAAGCGCATCGACGATCTGCCTCACGTGTTCGGGTCTTGGCCCTGCGGTACTGACTGGCGTACCTTGGTACGCTGCCTACCCAATGCCTTGCTTGGACTTGGCAGCTTTACGTACTGATCACCGCGGAGCGCTGCCATGGTCCTGTTAACGCTGGATAGCCGGTTTTGTGCGGTGCTGACAGCAAGGTCACCGCGCCTAACCACGTCGCGTAGATAAGCCGCATAGTCCGCCAACACCTTGCGATCAACCTGCCGAGCATCATTGATACCCGGCCCCTGTTCGGAGCGGCACCACTTCACGAATGCTAGCCACCGATCACAGTGCGCTTTGACCGTGCCGTAATGGCCACCGCCAAACATGTCTTTCAGCGCCTGCGGTCCTGCGTAGCTCAATTGCCTGCCATAGCCGAAATTACGACCATCGCGTCTACCCACCAATGCCATATCGGTCACCTCATCTGCCGTTCTCCGATCCTCGCCCCACGTCATCCCGCCAAGAATGCTGAGTGTTATCAGGGATCAAGGCCCCTGCGACCTGTGGGGAATGTCCACTACGCGGGTCTTGCGGCTCCTTACAACCGGGAGCAAGGGCATCTCATGATCTGGCCTCCTGAACACCGTTACCGGTGGGCGGGTGGAGGCAGCACTGGCTGACGAGACCAGCGCCTGAAGATCCTGAGCCGGGTGAACGCAGCAATGCGATGACCGGGCATACCTGACTGTCAGTCAGGTGCAGTCCATTCCGTGGTCTGCGGCACCATCATCTACAGCGCTGTTGCTGGTGACATCGGCGTTTGTCTCGCCGATTGTCACGAGGGGAATTGCCGCAAAGCCATGTGCGATGAGGGCTGCAGCAGTGTTAGAAGTGCCCGTCTCTTTCCACAGAAAGAGACGGGCACAGGTTGGCGCAATAGTCGGCCAAGCGGATAGGCTGCTGCAGGGCAGCGAGGTACGGTGTGTCTGGCGCACGAGGGCCATATGTATAAGAGCATCCATCACTGGGAAGTGACCGGGCGAGCTGCCGGATGCGAATCGCCCTTGGGGAGAACCACCGCGGGAGCGGCGTGACCTTTAAGGTTCGGGTCACCTGGGGTGCTGTCATCGACAGCCTTTGCACGGCCAGTTCTACGCCTGCGGATAAACCCGGTCAAGGGCCGAAATTCAGCGCTCTTGGGGGCGTGAAAAGCGGTTATCCACCGGTGGAACTCCGTGGTAAATCCTGGACAACGTCGTGGCTTTTAGCTCTTCATAATGAGGTCCATCCAAACAGGGCGGCTTTGCAGCCCTGTTTGGATGGACCCGCGCTGAGAAGCGGATAAGCGAGGCTGCTTGCCCCGAGTCTTGAACGTTCAGTTGTTACCGCAATTCTTGCGCCTGCACAGTGCTAACGAATCGGCACCACATTCTTGTCTCTGACTTGGCCGTAGGCTGAGGCAAGCAGGCTGCCGGTGGCTGCTTTCTGGATGTACTCACTCCACCAAGCCATCATCGGACGCCGGCGCTCGATGTAGTCCGCCCGGTTGTAAGCGCTGCGGACCTCATCCTTGTCGACATGCGCCAGTGCGACCTCAATGAGTTCCGGGTCCCACCCATGTTCATTCAAGATGGTGCTCGCCATCGAACGCATGCCGTGGCTGACCAAGCGATCCTGGAAGCCCATGCGTTTCAACGCCATGTTCGCGGTCTGGCTATTGGCGTGGGTGCGTGGATTTCTGTCTGCCGGGAAGACGTATTCGCGATGGCCGCTATGGGTCTTCAGTGACTCCAATAGTGCGATAGCGTGATCACTCAACGGAATGCTGTGTGGGCGGCGCTTCTTCATCCGCTCCGCAGGGATAGTCCAGACACGCCTTTCAAAATCGATGTCTGTCCAGCGAGTGGTCGCCGCCTCGGCGGGGCGAGTCATCGTGTGCAACTGCCATTCGATCAGGCAGCGGGTGGTGCGTTTGATGCTGGCGTTCGCGATCTCCAGCATAAGCTCGGGGAGCTCTTCGGGTGGAAGCGCAGCCATGTTCTCTTTTTTGGGCTTCTTGAAGACTGCCCTGATGCCGCTGAGCGGGTTGGCGAAGATCAGGCCGGAGTTGACGCCGTAGGTCATGATCTCGTTTAGCCGCTGGCTGAGACGCTTGACCGTTTCCAGGCTGCCTTTCGCTTCGATTGGGCGAAGCAGTCCGATCACCATCGGCGCAGTGATTTTCGCGAGTGGGGTCGTCTTCAAATCGGGGAACACGTGCAGCGTGAGCGACCGCCAAATGTCCTCGGCGTAGGCCGGGGTGACCGAGTCCTTCTTAAGCTCGAACCAGGCGGTGGCCACGTTCTCGAAGGTGTGTTCGGTTTCCGCGCGCTTGGCTTCATTCAACGTATTGCGCTGCACCTTCGGATCGATGCCTTGGGCGAGCAGCTCGCGTGCTTCTACTGCCTTCTTTCGTGCATTCGCCAGTGACAGTTCGGGATAGGTCCCAAAGCCGATGTTGATGCGCTTCTTGGTCATCGGTTCGCGGTAGTTGAAATTCCACAGCAACGAGCCGTTGCTGCGTACGCGGAGCTGCAAACCATCACCGTCAGTGAGGACGTAATCCTTGGACGCGGGTTTGACTCCCTTGAGCTGTCGATCGGAGAGGCGGAGGTTTTGAGCAGGCATGAGATTGTCCTCAGGCACTGATTCGGTATTCCAAAGATTAGCACCGGCTGAGCTGGAATACCGTCTGGAATACCCGAACGGCTGGAACTCAAAAACTCTCAAAAGACCGCAAAATCGCTGGAGGCCGCGTATTTACTGGATCGCAGGCACAAAAAAAGACGTCCATGGACGTCTTTGTTTGATCATTTGGTGGAGCCGGGGGGATTTGAACCCCCGTCCGCCAGTACTCCGCTGTCGGTACTACATGCTTAGCCGTGTCTACTGATTTAATCCGCAGCCGCCCGACGGGCAGGGTGCTTTGGATGAGTTGTGTAAGTTTTAGTCACTTCGCCCACAACGTGCTACGCGACGATCCTGTTCTATATGACAATCAGTTCGGGTTTACAGGCATCCCCTAGTGATTGCTGGAGCCGAAGCTACCAGAAGCAACGGGTCAAGAGGACTGCTTACGCAGCCAGCTTGTACTCCGCGCCGAAGGTTTCGTCATTGGCAACTATAAAAGTTGCAACAGTGGATTTACGAGTTCTGTTACCAACTCGGCATGCACCTAGAGTTTCGCTACCGGCGTCGAATCCTAATCGGCCCCTACACTAGCTCTTGGCTAACGCACCTTACGGCACGTGAGCCGGAGTATACGCCATTGTGCGGGCGACGTCGACAGCTGGTCCTGTCGCCCGCGCAGGGCTTAGGCGCCGCCGCTGCCCGTACCGCTGCCTTTATCGGTTTTTTCCAGGCGCTCCAGCACTTTGCTGGTGATGGCGATGCATTCCTTGGTGTCACCCGAGGCCTGGGCAGCCTTGGCTCTGTCGACGTGCTCGGTCAAGGCTTTGTCCAGGCCCTCGGAGGTGGCGCCGGCGGTGGCCATGCTGTCGTCGATTTTTTGCAGGTTGATGGCGCACAGGTCGTCAGCAGCGAACACCGGCGAAGCCAGCAGGGTAGCGGCCGCGAACAGGGCCGAAAGCGCGGTACCTTTCATGGGAGTCTCCTCTGGGGCCTCGGGAAGGTGGGCCTAAAAGATGGACCTTGGCAGTTTTGCAAGGGTTCAATCTTGTTCGTGCCGCGGGGGCGGGGTTGTTTGCGAGAGGGGGGCTTGCCCGCGAACACCGGCTTAGCCGGTGCCAGCTACCGCGCTGGATTCTTCGCGGGCACGCCCGCTCCCACACAGGGCGCGTCGCGCTTGCGGATTGAGTTCTCTTAGCGACAGCGCAGCCCGTTGGGCTGCGTTATCTCCCACAATGAATCGCGCAGGCTTCAGAGGCTGCGGGGGCGGGTGACGCGGTCCACCAGGTAGACCAGGCCGTGGTAGTCGATGCCGCTGTGGCTGCTCAAGCCGATCTCGCAGGTGCGGCTGGTGGAAATGCCTTCGCTGCAGTACTGCACGGCATCCTTCAGGCTGCGCAGCGAGTGGGCGTTGAGCTCGGGGGTGGTGAAGCCCTTGTCGCCAGCGAACCCGCAACAATGAATGCCTTCCGGGATCACTACCTGCTTGCTGCAGCGCCGGGCCAGGTCGATCAGGGCCTGGCTTTCGCCCAGGTGCTGGGTGCTGCAGGTCACGTGCACGGCCACCGGCTCATCCTGGGGGGTGAACTCCAGGCGTTCGAGCAGGTGGGTGCGAATGAAGCGCACGGGGTCGTACAGGTCCAGCCGGGTGTCGCCCAGGTCTTGTACCAGGCGCAGGGTGCAGGGGCTGGTGTCGCAGTAGATCGGGTCAATGCCGCCGCGGCTGGCGTGCAGCAGGGCGTTGATCAGCTCCTGGCGCTTGTGTTCGGCCTGCTCGGGGTAACCCTTGGACGCGAACGGCTGGCCGCAGCACAGGCTGTCGGCGTTGTCGGGGAACACGACCTGGTAGCCGGCCTTTTCCAGCAGGGCGCGGGTCTTGTCCAGCAGCGAGCTTTGCTCGCGGTCGGCATAGGCCGGGCCCATTACCCTGGACACGCAAGCCGCCAGGTACACCACCCGTGGGCGGGCGTCGTTGCTGGCCTGGCCGAAGGCGACCGGGCGCAGCGGTTGGGGCATGGCGGGCGTCCACTGCGGCAGGCGGCCGTTGCTGGCTTTGCGTAGGGTGGCGCTCAAGCGGCCCATGCGTGGGGCGCCGAGCAGCTTGCGCGCGCTGTTGGCTGCGGTCAGGGTCAGGCGGGCGCCGCCCAGTGCGGTGGGGAAGTGCTCGGCCAGCCAGTTGGCGGTGTTGCCGTGGTCGGCAGCCTGGCTGCGCAGTTTCTTTACCAGCTCGCCGGTGTTGATGCCCACGGGGCAGCGCTGGGCGCACAGGCCGGTGGCAGCGCAGGTGTCGATGCCTTGGTACTGGTAGGTGCGCCTCAGCTCGCGGGTGTCGACGCCGGCGCGCTGCTTGGCCTGGATGTCCCGCCACATCACGATGCGCTGGCGGGGGCTGAGGGTCAGGCCCTTGGACGGGCACACGGGTTCGCAGAAGCCGCACTCGATGCACTTGTCGACGATTTCGTCGGCGGCGGGCAGTGGCTTGAGGTTTTTCAGGTGAATGGCTGGGTCGTCACTCAGTACCACATCGGGGTTGAGGATGCCGTTGGGGTCGAGCAGGCGCTTGAGCTGCCACATCAGTTGGTAGGCGTCGTGGCCCCACTCCAGCGCCACGAACGGTGCCATGTTGCGCCCGGTGCCGTGCTCGGCCTTCAGCGAACCGCCGAACTCCACGGCCACCAGTTGCGCCACGTCGTCCATGAATGCCTGGTAACGGGCAACCTCTTCGGCGCTGTTGAACCCTTGGGTGAACACGAAGTGCAGGTTGCCTTCCAGGGCGTGGCCGAAAATGATCGCTTCGTCATAACGGTGCTTGTCGAACAGCTGAATCAGGCGGTTCACGCCCTCGGCCAGTTGCTCGACCGGGAAGGTCACGTCTTCGATGATGACGGTGGTGCCGGTCTGGCGCACGGCGCCGACGGCGGGGAAGGTGTCTTTGCGGATTTTCCACAGCTGGTTGTACACCGCCGGGTCTTCGCTGAAGTCCACGCGCTGCTCCAGCGGGAAGTCGGCGATCGAGGCCATTACCTGCTGCAGTTGCTCGTGCAGCAGGCTCTGGCTGGCCGCGCGTGACTCGATCAGCAGGGCGCAGGCGTTGGCCGACAGGCCTTTCACCCACAGCGGCATGCCGGCCATGTCCTGCACCGAGCGCAGGCTGCGGCGGTCGAGCAGTTCCACGGCCGACACCGGCTGGCGCTTGAGTACCGGCACCGCGCGGCAGCAGCTTTCCACGCTGGGGAACACCAGCAGGGCGCTGGCCTTGTGCGGGTGGTCGGGCACGGTGTTGTAGGTAACAGCGCTGATAAAGCCCAGGGTGCCTTCGGAGCCGACCAGCAAGTGCTGCAGAATATCCAACGGCTGGTCGTAGTCCACCAGCGCGTTCAGCGACAGGCCGGTGGTGTTCTTCAGCCGGTACTTGTGCCGGATGCGCTCGGCCAATGCCGTGTTGGCGCGGGTTTCGCGGCCCAGGCGGGCCAGCGCTTGCAGCAGCTCGGCATGGCTGGCTTCAAAGGCCGCCACGCTGGCCGGGTCTTCGCTGTCCAGGCGGGTGCCGTCTGCCAGCACCAGGCGCAGGCCGGCCAGGGTGTGGTAGGTGTTCTGGGCGGTGCCGCAGCACATGCCGCTGGCGTTGTTGGCGACGATACCGCCGATCTTGCAGGCGTTGATCGAGGCCGGGTCGGGGCCGATCTTGCGCCCGAACGGGGCCAGCCAGGCGTTGGCCTGGGCGCCGATCACCCCGGGCTGCAGGCGGATCTGTTCGCCTTGGCCACGGATCTCGCGGCCGTTCCAGTTATCGCCCAACACAATCAGCACCGAGTCGCTGATGGCCTGGCCAGACAGGCTGGTGCCGGCGGCGCGGAAGGTGACCGGCACCCGGTCGCGTTGGGCCAGCTTGATCAGGCCGACCACTTCGTCTTCGGACTCGACGCGCACCACCAGCTTGGGGATCAGCCGGTAGAAGCTGGCGTCGGTGCCGAAGGCCAGCGTCGAGGTGGGGTCGTCGAAGCGGCGTGCGGCGGGGATCAGGCGCTCGGCATCACGCAGAAACGCGGCGGGCAGGCTCATGCAGTCTCCTCGCGGGGCTGTGGCCTCTGCGTGCCACATGCCCCGGGTCTATCAGGCGGTCGTTGGTGCAGGCGCTCAGGCGCCCAGTTCGCGTACCAGCGAGTCGCGGGTGATTTCGCTGATGGTCTTGGCGCCGGTCAGCACCATGGCTACGCGCATTTCCTTCTCGAACAGCTCCAGCAGGTTTTTCACCCCGGCCTGGCCATGCACGGCCAGCGCATAGAGGAAGGCGCGGCCAATCAGCACGGTGTCGGCACCCAGGGCGATCATGCGTACCACATCCAGGCCGCTGCGAATGCCGGAGTCGGCGAGAATCTTCAAGTCACCTTTCACCGCATCGGCAATGGCCGGCAGGGCACGGGCGCTGGACAGCACGCCATCGAGCTGGCGGCCACCGTGGTTGGACACGACGATGCCGTCGGCACCGAACTTGACCGCATCGCGGGCATCATCGGCATCCAGGATGCCTTTGATGATCATCGGGCCATCCCAGAACTCGCGGATCCACTCCAGGTCCTTCCAGGAAATGGACGGGTCGAAGTTGTTGCCCAGCCAGCCGATGTAGTCGGCCAGGCCGGTGGGGTTGCCCCGGTACTTGGAGATGTTGCCCAAATCGTGCGGGCGGCCCATCACGCCCACGTCCCAGGCCCACTCGGGGTGGGTCATGGCTTGCAGCACGCGGCGCAGCGGGCCGTGCTTGCCGCTCATGCCAGAGTGGGCGTCGCGGTAGCGGGCGCCGGGCACGGGCATGTCCACGGTGAACACCAGGGTCTTGACCCCGGCCGCCTTGGCCCGCTCCAGGGCGTTGCGCATGAAGCCGCGGTCCTTGAGCACGTACAGCTGGAACCACATGGGGCGGTCGATGGCTGGCGCCACTTCTTCGATCGGGCACACCGACACCGTAGACATGGTGAACGGGATGCCATGGGCCGCCGCTGCCCGCGCCGCCTGCACTTCGCCACGGCGGGCGTACATGCCGGTGAGGCCGACCGGGGCCAGGGCCACGGGCATGCTCAGGGTTTCGCCGAACAGTGTGGTCTGCAGGCTGAGCTCGGACATGTTCTTCAGCACGCGCTGGCGCAAGGCAATGCTCGCCAGGTCGGCGACGTTGTGGCGCAGCGTGTGCTCGGCGTAGGCACCGCCGTCGGCATAGTGGAACAGGAAAGGAGGCAGCTTGCGTTGGGCCGCGGCGCGATAGTCGGTAGAGGCAGAAATGATCATGGATTCTCGCAGCGTTGCTTGGGGGGTATGCCAGGCGCCCGATGGCGCCCGGCCCCTTTCACTTTAGTGATGAACCAGCATGCCGGTCAGCCAGTAAGCCTGGATCAGGGTTATCAGGCCGACGATGGTGGCAAAGAACAGGCTGTGCTTGACGGTGAAGCGGAACAGGTCGGATTCCTTGCCGACCAGGCCGGTGGCGGCGCAGGCCACGGCGATCGATTGCGGCGAGATCATCTTGCCGGTCACGCCGCCGCTGGTGTTGGCCGCTACCAGCAGGGTGTCGTTGACCCCGATCTGGTGGGCGGTGGTGGCCTGCAGCGAGCTGAACAGGGCGTTGGACGAGGTGTCCGACCCGGTCAGGAACACACCCAGCCAGCCAAGGAACGGCGAGAAGAACGGGAACGCCGCGCCAGTGCCGGCCAGCACCAGGGCCATGGTCGACGACATGCCCGAGTAGTTGGTGACGAAGGCGAAGGCGAGCACCATGCCAATCGACAGGATGGGCCAGCGCAGCTCCCAGAAGGTCTCTTTGAAAGTGGTAAGACCAGTTTTGAAATTGATTTTCAGCACCGCCATGGAGATCAGTGCCGAGAGGAAGATCGCGGTGCCGGTGGCGGAGATCGGGTCCAGCTTGAACACTGCGGGCATGGCGGTTGGCGCGGCCACGATCGGTGCGGTCTTGATCACCAGTTGGTCAAGGTGCGGGATGGCGAAGTTGAACACGAAGTTGTACATCGCGCCGCCCGGGGCGAAGGCGGCCTTGAACGGTTTCAGGGTCCAGATGGTGACCAGCACGGTCAGGATCAGGAACGGCGACCAGGCCTTGAAAATTTCGCCAAAGCTGTAAGGGCTTGGCTGGCTGCCGCTTGGCTGCACCACGGCGGCACCCACGCTGGCCTTGGCTTCGCCGAACGCGCGCTTGGGTTGCCACACTTTCAGGAACAGGGTGAGGCAGATCAGGCTGGCCAGGGCCGAGGTGATGTCTGGCAGCTCGGGGCCGATGAAGTTCGAGGTGAAGTACTGGGTCACGGCAAAGCTCAGGCCGGCGACCAGGGCAGCAGGCCAGGTTTCTTTCACACCGCGCAGGCCGTCCATCATGAACACCAGCCAGAACGGCACGAACAGCGACAGCAGCGGCAGCTGGCGGCCGGTCATGGCGCCGATGTGGAAGGCGTCGATACCGGTCACCTGGCCGGCCACGATGATCGGGATGCCCAGGGCGCCGAAGGCGACCGGTGCGGTGTTGGCGATCAGGCACAGGCCGGCGGCGTACAGTGGGTTGAAGCCCAGGCCGACCAGCAGTGCGGCGGTGATGGCCACCGGCGCGCCGAAGCCTGCCGCACCTTCCAGAAACGCGCCGAAGCAGAAGCCGATCAGCAGTACCTGCAGGCGCTGGTCGTCGGTGATCGACAGCACCGAGCTGCGGATCACTTCGAACTGGCCGCTCTTGACCGTGAGTTTGTACAGGAACACCGCGGCAACGATGATCCAGGCAATTGGCCAAAGGCCGTAAAGGAAGCCGTAACCTGCGGCAGCCAGCGCCATGTCGACCGGCATCTGGAAGGCGAATATGGCCACCAGTACCGACAAGGCCAGGGTAATGCTACCCGCCACGTGGCCCTTCAGGCGGAACACGGCGAGGGCAAGGAAGAAGAACACGATGGGAATGACCGCCGCCAGTGCGGACAGGCCAAGACTACCAAGCGGGCTATAGAGTTGTTGCCAGGTTTGCATATGGGGTGGCCCCTAATTGTTGTTGGTCAGGCGCTGGCATTGGATAATTGGTAAGACCAATTTACAATGGCTGGTCGCTAGGTTAAAAGCGCTGTCGTGGGTGTGTCAATTTGTCCCGTGCAAAACTTTGGTCGCGTGCCGATGAGCGGGCAGCTGATGTGCCGGGAAAATCGTGGCCTGGTGGGTGTTCGCGCGCGCTGGATCGGCGAGAATAGGCACCCCCGGGTGTGTGCCGGGGTTTGTGGAGAGCATGTGATGGTTTTTGATCAGGTTCGCCAACGGCGCCTGTCCGACGATATTGTCGATCGGTTGGAAGCGATGATTCTGGAGGGCACCCTCACGTCGGGGCAGCGGCTGCCCGCCGAGCGTGCGCTTGCCGAACAGTTCGGCGTGTCGCGCCCGTCACTGCGTGAGGCGATCCAGAAACTGGTGGCCAAGGGCTTGTTGGTCAGCCGGCAGGGGGGCGGCAACTTTGTCGCCGAGTCGTTGGGGTCCACCTTCAGTGACCCGCTGTTGCAGCTGCTGGAACACAGCCCCGAGGCCCAGCGCGACCTGCTCGAGTTTCGCCATACGCTGGAGGCGTCCTGTGCGTATTACGCGGCGCAACGCGCTACCGAGCCAGACCGGGCGCGGCTGAAGGCGGCGTTCGACACGCTGCAGGACTGCTACGCCAGGGTCGATGAGGTGACCCGGGCCGAGGAGGGCGCGGCCGATGCGCGCTTCCACCTGGCAATTGCCGAGGCCAGCCATAACGCGGTGCTGTTGCACACCATTCGTGGCCTGTTCGACCTGCTCAAGCGCAACGTGGTGACCAACATCGGTGGCATGTACCAGCAGCGGACCGAGACCCGCGACATGCTGATCAGCCAGCACCGCGAGCTTTACCTGGCGATTGTCGAGGGCAGGGCGGAGGAGGCGCGAGAGGTGTCCAGCCGGCACATTCTGTATGTGCAGGAAGTGCTGGAAGAGGCGCATGAGGAGGCGCAGCGGGTGGCGCGGGCGGAGCGGCGTAGCGGGCGTTGACTCGGTCTCTTCATGCATGTGCGGTTAATGTAGGAGCGGCCTTGTGTCGCGATGGGCTGCGAAGCGGCCCCTGGGCTTCGGCAATGAGCCGAGATTGCTGGGGCTGCTTCGCAGCCCATCGCGACACAAGGCCGCTCCTACACTGACCGCGCTGCTGACAAAGAAGGTTTTAGTCTTCCTTGCCCTTGTTGCGCACCGCCCGCTGCAGCTCGCGGTTGGAATCGCGTTCGCGCACGGTGTCGCGCTTGTCGAATTCCTTCTTGCCCTTGCCCAGTGCAATTTCGCACTTGATCAGGTGCTTGCTCCAGTACAGCGACAACGCCACGCAGGTGTAACCCTTTTGCGCCACCGCCGCTTCCAGGCGTTCGAGCTCGCGCTTGTTCAGCAGCAGCTTGCGCGTGCGCATCGGGTCGGCGATCACGTGGGTGCTGGCCGTGGTCAGCGGGGTGATGTGGCTGCCGAACAGCCAGGCCTCACCGTCCTTGAGCAGCACGTAGCTGTCCACGAGGTGCGCCTTGCCGGCTCGCAGGCTTTTTACTTCCCAACCGGACAGGACCAGCCCGGCCTCGAACTTGTGTTCGATGAAGTAATCGTGTCGCGCTTTTTTGTTCTGCGCGATGGTCCCGGTCGGATGTTTCTTTTGTTTAGCCATAGGGCCGGCATTATAGGCAAGACCGTGCGTCGTTCGCTATGGGATTTCGGTGTGCTTGAGCCACCGCAATGAATACCGGACAATACAAGCCCTGTCCTGCCGACAGAATCTGTTTTTGGCACGCTGCGAAGCGCCGCCACCCAGCCTTGGAAGTGACGCCTGGATGACTACCCATATTCAACGCTCCGCCCTGCTGCCATACCCCGCCCAGGCGCTCTACGATCTGGTCAACGACGTGGCCAGCTACCCGCAGTTCCTGCCGTGGTGCTCGGCCGCGACGGTGATCGACAGCAGCGAAACGCACATGCGTGCCAAGCTCGAAGTGGCCAAGGGCGGCATGAGCCAGCACTTTGTGACGCGCAACGTGCTGGTGCCCGGGCAGTCCATCGAAATGAACCTGGAGGAAGGCCCTTTTACCCAATTGCATGGGGTGTGGGTGTTCAAGCCTTTGGGCGAGAAGGCCTGCAAAATCAGCCTGGATTTGTCGTTCGATTACGCCGGGCCCATTGTGCGTGCCACGTTGGGGCCGCTGTTCAACCAGGCGGCGAACACCCTGGTCGATGCGTTCTGCCAGCGTGCCAAGCAGCTGAACGGCTGATCAGGCAGGCAGCAACAAAAAGCCCGGAACAAGTCCGGGCTTTTTTGTTGCTTTCGATTACCGGGTTTCCAGCGGTGCTGGCGTAGGCACCGGGGTGGTCTCGATGGTATCGATTTCGCGCTGGATGGCCTCTTCGGTCGAACCAGGCTTGGCGGGTTGCTCCGCCGGTTGTGTGGCGGGCTGCTCGGTTTGGCCTGGCTCGGTGCCGGGGCTGACCGTGGTATCGCTGCTGCCACCCAGAATTTCCTGGTCGCGGCTAACGCCTGGCATAAAGTCGCCAGACAGGCTGACCAGTTGGTCGCTGTCGTTGAAGAAAATGCTCATGCGCTCCTGCTGGCGTTGGCCGCCACCAGGCTGCAGGCTGTAAAGGTAATCCCAACGGTTGGTGTTGAAAGTGTCCTGAATCAGCGGGTTGCCCATGATAAACCGCACTTGCCGTCGGGTCATTCCCGGGCGCAATTGGTCTATCATGTCCTGCGTGACGACATTGCCCTGCTGGATGTCGATTTTGTAAACCCCGGGAAACGAGCAACCGGCGAGTGCGAGCAGTCCCGCGAGGGCGAGGCTGTTTAGCAAGAGCTTGGTGTTTTGCATCGGTGGGCGACTTCCACTATCTTGGCTGGACAACGTAAACCCCGATCATACCCGTATTAAGAGAAGCTGCGAAGCAGCATCGGCGAGAAAGCTGACCATGGTTGAAAATAGCGAATTACGCAAAGCCGGTCTCAAGGTAACCCTGCCTCGAGTCAAGATCCTTCAGATGCTCGACTCTGCCGAGCAGCGTCACATGAGCGCCGAGGATGTCTACAAGGCGCTGATGGAGGCTGGCGAGGACGTTGGCCTGGCTACCGTGTACCGCGTACTGACCCAGTTCGAAGCGGCGGGTCTGGTGGTTCGCCACAACTTCGACGGCGGTCATGCGGTATTCGAACTGGCCGATGGCGGTCACCACGACCATATGGTCGACGTGGATACCAGTGAAGTCATCGAGTTCATGGACGCCGCCATCGAGAAGCGTCAGCGTGAAATCGTAGAGGAACACGGTTTCGAACTGGTGGACCACAATCTGGTCCTGTACGTGCGTAAGAAGAAGTAACGATTCAATCGTTATGGACAGCAAAGGCGACCTTCGGGTCGCCTTTGTGCTTTTAAGGGCAGTAGGTCAGTGAGCGGCATTGCGTCGCGACAGGGCCGCAAGCGGCCCCGGAAATCCAGTGGCTTCAGGCCTTGCTGGTGACCACCATCTTGCGCGCATGCGCCAGGGATTCCTTGGTCAGGTCGATGCCGCCCAGCATGCGTGCGACTTCTTCCACGCGCTCGCGCTTGCCCAGGCTGGCCACGGCGGTGTGGGTGGTGTCGCTGTTGCGCACCTTGTGCACGAACAGGTGGTGGTGCCCCTGCGCTGCCACCTGCGGCAGGTGGGTCACGGTCAGCACCTGGCCGCGCTCACCCAGCCGGCGCAGCAACTGGCCGACGATTTCCGCGGTGGGCCCGCCGATACCCACATCCACTTCGTCGAATACCAGCGTGGGAATGCGCGAGGTCTGTGCCGTGATCACCTGGATCGCCAGGCTGATGCGCGACAGTTCGCCACCCGACGCAACCTTGGCCAGGCCCTTGAGGGGTTGCCCCGGGTTGGCGCTGACCAGCAGCTCGATCTGCTCCAGGCCATGCGGCGAGAGCTCCGTACCCTCGTGCGGGGTCAGCTCGATACGGAAGCGCCCGCCAGGCATGCCCAGGCGCTGGATTTCCTGTTCCACCGCCACCGCCAATTGCTGGGCGGCCTGCCGGCGCAGGGCGCTGAGTTCGCTGGCCCGCTCTTTATAGTGCTGGGCGTACGCAGCCAGCTCTTCGCCCAGCTGTTCAATCGATTCATCGCTGGCGTTCAGGCCTTCCAGCTCTTCCATCAGTTGCTGCTGCAGGTGGGGCAGCTCGGTCGGGTGCACACGGTGTTTGCGCGCCAGGGTATAGATGGTGTCGAGGCGCTCCTCCAGTGCCTGCAGGCGCATCGGGTCGGCATCGAAGTTGTCCAGGAAGCGGTTGAGCTCACCCACCGCTTCTTCAACCTGGATCTGCGCGCTGGCGATCAGGTTGGCCGCCTCGGTCAGCGCCTTGGGCGACTGGGTGGCGGCGCCCAGGCGGTTGAGGCTGGCGGTGAGGGCGCTGAGTACGTTGCCCGAATCGCTTTCGCTGCACTGGTCGATGACCTGGCGGCAGATACCGAACAGGGCTTCGGCGCTGGTCAGGTTCTTGTGTTCCTGCTCCAGCTGTTCCAGCTCGTGCTCGCCGAGGGCAAGGTTGTCCAGCTCTTCCAGCTGGTAGCTGAGCAGTTGATGGCGGGCGCGCTGCTCGTCACCGGAGTTGGACAGGCGCTCCAGTTCCAGGCGGGTTTGCTGCCAGCGTTTGGCGGCCAGTTGCACCTGGCGGGCCAGGTCGACAGCACCGGCGTACTCGTCTAGCAGGCGGCGGTGGGTGTCGGTTTTCAGTAGCGACTGGTGCTCATGCTGGCTGTGGATGTCGATCAGCAGTTCGCCCAGGGCCTTGAGGTCGCCGAGCGGGCACGGGGTGCCGTTGATGTAGCCCCGGCTGCGCCCTTCGGCGGTGATGACCCGGCGCAAAATGCACAGGCCGTCGCTGTCCATGTCGCGCTCGGCCAGCCAGGTGTGCGCCTCGGGGATGTCCACCAGGTCGAAGGTGGCCAGGATATCGGCCTTGTCGGTGCCAGGGCGCACCACGCCGCTGTCGGCCCGGTCGCCCAGGGCCAGGCCGAGGGCGTCGAGCATGATCGATTTGCCAGCGCCGGTCTCGCCCGTGATGACGGACATGCCGCGGGCGATTTCGAGGTCGAGGTGTTCGACGATGGCGTAGTTGTGAATGGACAGGTGCACCAGCATGGGGGGCGGCTCCCGAAAAGTCAGGTCTGGTTATTTATACAGTACTTTTTTCAGGCCTGCCAATGCCTCTTGGCGGATTCTGTTTGTGCCTGAAAACCCGCTTGCCCCTTGAAGCTGGTTTTTCCGGCCCCATATAGCCGACAACCAAGGCGAGCCTGGCTCGCAGTCCACAAAATTGCGCAGGAGAGACCCCATGGCTGACGAACAGCTGAACGAAAAAGACCTTAATGTTGAAGAAACCGGTGCCCAAGCCACTGCGGATGCCCGTGTTCTGGAACTCGAGGAACAGCTGGCCGCCGCCAAGGACCAATCGCTGCGCGCCGTGGCCGACTTGCAGAACGTGCGCCGCCGCGCCGAGCAGGATGTCGAGAAAGCCCACAAGTTCGCCCTGGAGAAGTTCTCCAGCGACCTGCTGCCGGTGATCGACAGCCTGGAACTGGCCCTGGCCCACTCCAGCGCCGAGGATGAAAACGTCAAGCAGATCCGCGAAGGCGTGGAGCTGACCCTGAAAATGTTCCAGGACACCCTCAAGCGCTACAACCTCGAAGCGGTCGACCCGCATGGCCAGCCGTTCAACCCTGAGCACCACCAGGCCATGGCCATGCAGGAAAGCGCTGACGTAGAGCCTAACAGCGTGTTGAACGTGTTCCAGAAGGGTTACCTGCTCAACGGCCGCCTGCTGCGCCCCGCCATGGTGGTGGTCAGCAAGGCGCCGAGCGCGGCGCAACCCTCGATCAATGAAAAGGCTTGAAATCCGTCGGGGCATCCCCATCTAGGTGTCAAGCCTTCAAGTATTACCGCAGTTGGCCAAATTAGTCGCTGCTACCAAATTCAAGTTTCGGGAGAGTTAACATGGGCAAGATCATCGGTATCGACCTGGGGACCACCAACTCGTGCGTCTCTATTCTGGAAAACGGTAACGTCAAAGTCATCGAAAACGCCGAGGGTGCGCGTACTACCCCTTCGATCGTGGCCTACGCCAACGATGGCGAAATCCTGGTTGGCCAATCGGCCAAGCGCCAGGCCGTCACCAACCCGCACAACACCCTGTTCGCCGTGAAGCGCCTGATCGGCCGCCGCTTCGAAGAAGACGTCGTGCAGAAAGACATCAAGCTGGTGCCCTACAAAATCGTCAAGGCCAGCAATGGCGACGCTTGGGTACAAGCGGGCGGCAAAGACATGGCACCGCCGCAAATCAGCGCTGAAGTGCTGAAGAAAATGAAGAAAACCGCCGAAGACTACCTCGGCGAGGCCGTGACCGAAGCGGTAATCACCGTGCCGGCCTACTTCAACGACAGCCAGCGCCAGGCTACCAAAGACGCCGGCCGCATCGCGGGCCTGGACGTAAAACGTATCATCAACGAGCCGACTGCCGCTGCACTGGCCTACGGCATGGACAAGGCCAAGGGCGACCACACCGTCATCGTCTATGACCTGGGTGGTGGTACCTTCGACGTGTCGGTCATTGAAATTGCCGAAGTCGACGGCGAGCACCAGTTCGAAGTACTGGCTACCAACGGCGACACCTTCCTGGGTGGCGAAGACTTCGACATGCGCCTGATCGACTACCTCGTCGACGAGTTCAAGAAAGAGTCGGGCATGGACCTGAAGAACGATCCACTGGCCCTGCAGCGTCTGAAAGAAGCTGCTGAAAAAGCCAAGATCGAGCTGTCGTCCGCTCAGTCGACCGACGTCAACCTGCCGTACATCACTGCAGACGCCACCGGTCCGAAGCACCTGAACGTGAAAATCTCCCGCGCCAAGCTGGAGTCGCTGGTCGAAGACCTGGTTACCCGTACCATCGAGCCATGCCGCGTAGCGCTGAAAGACGCCGGCATCGACGCCAGCAAGATCGACGACGTGATCCTGGTCGGTGGCCAGACCCGTATGCCGCTGGTGCAGAAGGCCGTTGCTGACTTCTTCGGCAAAGAAGCCCGCAAGGACGTCAACCCGGACGAAGCCGTGGCCATGGGTGCTGCCATTCAGGGCGCGGTACTGGCAGGTGACGTGAAAGACGTGCTGCTGCTGGACGTCAGCCCGCTGACCCTGGGTATCGAAACCATGGGCGGCGTGATGACTTCGCTGATCGAGAAGAACACCACCATCCCGACCAAGAAGTCGCAGGTGTTCTCGACTGCCGACGACAACCAGGGCGCTGTGACCATTCACGTGCTGCAGGGTGAGCGTAAGCAGGCTGCGCAGAACAAGTCGCTGGGCAAGTTCGACCTGGCCGACATTCCGCCAGCGCCACGCGGTGTGCCGCAAATCGAAGTGACCTTCGACATCGACGCCAACGGCATCCTGCACGTCAGCGCCAAAGACAAGGCCACCGGCAAGTCGCAGTCGATCGTGATCAAGGCCAACTCCGGCCTGTCGGACGAAGAAATCGAGCGCATGGTGCGTGACGCCGAGGCCAACGCCGAGGAAGACCGCAAGTTTGAAGAGCTGGCTGCTGCCCGTAACCAGGGTGATGCGCTGGTTCACTCGACCCGCAAGATGGTCGCTGACGCCGGTGACAAGGTTACCGCTGAAGAGAAAACCGCCATCGAGGCTGCCGTGGTTGCCCTGGAAGCCGCTGTCAAAGGCGACGACAAGGCCGCTATCGACGCCAAGGTCGAAGAGCTGTCCAAGGTCTCTGCCCCGGTTGCCCAGAAGATGTACGCCGAGCAGTCGGCCGAACAGCCTCAGGGTGGCGCGCAGCAGGCCGAGCCGGAAGCCAAGCACGATGACGTGGTTGACGCCGAGTTCGAAGAAGTCAAAGGCGACGACAAGAAGTAATCGTTGCATGTTGTCGGCCAGTTCACCGTGGTTTGTCGGTGAACTGGTAGGATGTCGCCGCGCGGGGGCTTGCTCCCGCGTTGGCGTATCTGGAATTCGAGAATTTTTACAGCATCTGTCAGCGGCCCCACTGGGCGAGCGCAGGTGCTGATGGCGTGGCGCAGATGCCACACGCCCAACAAGGTGCAAATGACCTATGTCCAAGCGTGATTATTATGAGGTTCTGGGTGTCGAGCGCGGCGCCACCGAGGCAGACCTCAAAAAGGCTTATCGCCGTCTGGCGATGAAATACCACCCGGACCGCAACCCGGGCGATAAAGAGTCCGAAGACAAGTTCAAAGAGGCCAACGAGGCCTACGAAGTGCTGTCTGATGCAAGCAAGCGCGCGGCGTTCGACCAGTATGGCCATGCCGGTGTGGACCCGAGCATGGGTGGCGGCGGCCCTGGTTTCGGTGGCGCCAACTTCTCCGACATCTTCGGCGATGTGTTCAGCGACTTCTTCGGCGGTGGCCGCGGTGGCGGACGCGGTGGCGCCCAGCGTGGCAGCGACCTGCGTTACACCCTGGAGCTGAACCTGGAAGAAGCGGTGCGCGGCACTACGGTCAGCATCCGTGTGCCGACCCTGGTCAACTGCCAGCCGTGCGATGGCTCCGGCGCCAAGAAGGGCTCCACCCCGTCGACCTGCCCCACCTGTGGTGGCATCGGCCAGGTCCGCATGCAGCAGGGCTTCTTCTCGGTGCAGCAAACCTGCCCGCGTTGCCATGGCCAGGGCAAGATCATCACCGACCCTTGCACCTCGTGCCACGGCGAAGGCCGCGTCGAGGAATACAAGACCCTGTCGGTCAAGGTGCCGGCCGGTGTCGATACCGGTGACCGCATCCGCCTGTCGGGTGAAGGCGAGGCCGGCACCCATGGTGGCCCGACCGGCGACCTGTATGTGGTGATCAGTGTGCGTGAGCACGAGATCTTCCAGCGTGACGGCAAGCACCTGTACTGCGAAGTGCCGATCAGCTACACCGATGCTGCCCTGGGCGGCGAGCTGGAAGTGCCGACCCTCGATGGCCGCGTGAAGCTGCGTATTCCGGAAGGCACCCAGACCGGCAAGCAGTTCCGCTTGCGTGGCAAGGGTGTGGCGCCGGTGCGCGGTGGTGGTGCCGGTGACCTGCTGTGCCGTGTGGCGGTGGAAACCCCGGTCAACCTCAGCCGCCGTCAGCGCGAACTGCTCGAAGAGCTGCGTGATTCGCTGGAAGGCGACAGCTCGCACTCGCCCAAGGCCAGTGGCTGGTTCGATGGCGTGAAGCGCTTCTTCGGCGATCTCTGACAAGGAAAAGGCTATGCGACGTATTGCAGTGATGGGCGCGGCAGGGCGTATGGGCAAGACCCTCATCGAGGCCGTGCAGCAGCAACCCGGCGCCGGGCTGACGGCGGCGGTCGACCGCCCTGACAGCTCGCTGGTCGGCGCCGATGCCGGTGAACTGGCGGCCCTGGGGCGCATTGGTGTGCTGCTGTCCGACGACCTGGCCAAGGTGGTGGACGAGTTCGACGTGCTGATCGATTTCACCCACCCGTCGGTCACCCTGAAGAACCTGGCGTTCTGCCGCAAGCACGGCAAGGCCATGGTCATCGGTACCACCGGTTTCACCGTCGAAGAAAAGCAGTTGCTGGCCGAGGCGGGCAAGGACATTCCAATCGTGTTCGCTGCCAACTTCAGCGTTGGCGTCAACCTGAGCCTGAAGTTGCTCGACATGGCGGCACGCGTGCTGGGCGATGATGTGGATATCGAAATCATCGAGGCGCACCACCGCCACAAGGTCGATGCCCCTTCGGGTACGGCGTTGCGCATGGGTGAAGTGGTTGCCAACGCGCTGGGCCGCGACCTGCAGGAAGTGGCCGTGTATGGCCGTGAAGGGCAGACCGGCGCGCGCGACCGCAAGACGATCGGCTTTGCCACCGTACGTGCCGGCGACGTGGTCGGTGATCACACCGTGCTGTTCGCTGCAGAAGGCGAGCGCCTGGAGATCACCCACAAGGCCTCCAGCCGCATGACCTTCGCCAAGGGCGCCGTGCGTGCGGCGCTATGGCTCGACGGGCGTGAGCCTGGCCTGTACGACATGCAGGATGTGCTTGATCTGCGTTAAGCAGTGAGGGCTGTGTTGGGTCATTCGCGGGCTTGCCCGCGAAGAATCCAACACAATAGTCGGCCTGTCGCATCGATGTGTTTTAGAGGCACATATGCGGTAGACCGAAAACGCACTTTTCTGTAAGCTACAGCTTTAGTGTGTCCACTAAAAGCGCGCAGCGAATTGAATTCAGCACATGAAAGCGGGGTGACGTGTCCATACGTCACTCCGCTTTTTTGCAACCTGCGATCGCCCTTTCATGCTTGATTTACGGGAGGTCTTCTTGACAAAGCCAGCCATACTCGCCCTTGCCGACGGCAGTATTTTTCGCGGTGAAGCCATTGGTGCCGACGGTCAGACCGTTGGTGAGGTGGTATTCAACACCGCTATGACCGGCTACCAGGAAATCCTTACAGACCCTTCCTACGCGCAGCAAATCGTCACCCTGACCTACCCGCACATCGGCAACACCGGTACCACCCCGGAAGACGCCGAGTCCAACCGCGTGTGGTCCGCCGGCCTGGTCATCCGTGACCTGCCGCTGCTGGCCAGCAACTGGCGCAACACCCAGTCGCTGCCGGAGTACCTCAAGGCCAACAACGTGGTTGCCATCGCCGGCATCGACACCCGTCGCCTCACCCGCATCCTGCGTGAGAAGGGCGCCCAGAACGGCTGCATCCTGGCGGGTGACAACATCAGCGAAGAGGCGGCCATCGCCGCTGCCCGTGGCTTCCCGGGCCTCAAGGGCATGGACCTGGCCAAGGTGGTTTCCACCAAGGAACGCTACGAGTGGCGCTCCAGCGTGTGGGAGCTGAAAACCGACAGCCACCCGACCATCGACGCGGCCGACCTGCCCTACCACGTGGTGGCCTTCGACTACGGCGTCAAGCTGAACATCCTGCGCATGCTGGTTGCCCGTGGCTGCCGCGTGACCGTGGTGCCGGCCCAGACCCCGGCCAGCGAAGTGCTGGCGCTCAACCCGGACGGCGTGTTCCTGTCCAACGGCCCTGGCGACCCCGAGCCGTGCGACTACGCCATCCAGGCCATCAAGGAAATCCTCGAAACCGAGATTCCGGTATTCGGCATCTGCCTCGGCCACCAGTTGCTGGCGCTGGCCTCCGGTGCCAAGACCGTGAAAATGGGCCATGGCCACCACGGTGCCAACCACCCGGTGCAAGACCTGGACACCGGCGTGGTCATGATCACCAGCCAGAACCACGGCTTTGCCGTTGACGAAGCCACCCTGCCGGGCAATGTCCGCGCCATCCACAAGTCGCTGTTCGACGGCACCCTGCAGGGTATCGAGCGTACCGACAAGAGCGCGTTCAGCTTCCAGGGCCACCCTGAAGCGAGCCCAGGCCCGACCGACGTCGCGCCACTGTTCGATCGTTTCACCGATGCCATGGCCAAGCGCCGCTGAGCATCCTGCTTCAAGGCCCCGGGCCGGCACACGCCGCGCCCGGCAGCGCCTGACCCAGATTGTTCAAAGCGGCTTGCCGACTGACCCCGGATTTGAGTGACCACCATGCCAAAACGTACAGACATCAAAAGCATCCTGATTCTCGGCGCTGGCCCGATCGTGATCGGCCAGGCCTGTGAATTCGACTACTCCGGCGCCCAGGCTTGCAAAGCCCTGCGCGAGGAAGGTTTCCGCGTCATCCTGGTGAACTCCAACCCAGCCACCATCATGACCGACCCGGCCATGGCCGACGCCACCTACATCGAGCCGATCAAGTGGCAGTCGGTGGCCAAGATCATCGAGAAAGAGCGCCCAGACGCCGTGCTGCCGACCATGGGTGGCCAGACTGCACTGAACTGCGCCCTGGACCTGGAGCGCCACGGCGTTCTGGAAAAGTTCGGCGTAGAGATGATCGGTGCCAACGCCGACACCATCGACAAGGCCGAAGACCGCTCGCGCTTCGACAAGGCCATGAAGGACATCGGCCTGGAGTGCCCGCGTTCGGGTATCGCCCACAGCATGGAAGAGGCCAATGCGGTGCTGGAGAAGCTGGGCTTCCCTTGCATCATCCGCCCGTCGTTCACCATGGGCGGCACTGGCGGCGGTATTGCCTACAACCGTGAAGAATTCGAAGAAATCTGCACCCGTGGCCTGGACCTGTCGCCAACCAAGGAATTGCTGATCGACGAATCGCTGATCGGTTGGAAAGAGTACGAGATGGAAGTGGTCCGCGACAAAAAGGACAACTGCATCATCGTCTGCTCCATCGAGAACTTCGACCCGATGGGCGTGCACACCGGTGACTCGATCACGGTTGCCCCGGCGCAGACCCTGACCGACAAGGAATACCAGATCATGCGCAACGCCTCGCTGGCGGTGCTGCGTGAAATTGGTGTGGAAACCGGCGGCTCCAACGTGCAGTTCGGTATCTGCCCGAACACCGGCCGCATGGTCGTGATCGAGATGAACCCGCGCGTTTCGCGTTCCTCGGCATTGGCCTCCAAGGCTACCGGCTTCCCGATCGCCAAGATCGCCGCCAAGCTGGCCATCGGCTACACCCTCGACGAGCTGCAGAACGACATCACCGGCGGCCGTACCCCGGCCTCCTTCGAGCCGTCGATCGACTACGTGGTCACCAAGCTGCCGCGCTTCGCCTTCGAGAAATTCCCCAAGGCCGACGCCCGCCTGACCACCCAGATGAAGTCCGTGGGTGAAGTCATGGCCATCGGCCGTACCTTCCAGGAGTCCCTGCAGAAAGCCCTGCGTGGCTTGGAAGTGGGCGCTTGCGGCCTCGACCCGAAAGTCGACCTGGCCAGCCCGGAAGCTGCCAGCATCCTCAAGCGCGAGCTGACCGTGCCGGGTGCCGAGCGTATCTGGTATGTCGCCGACGCCATGCGTTCGGGCATGACCTGCGAAGAAATCTTCAATCTGACCGGCATCGACATGTGGTTCCTGGTGCAGATGGAAGACCTGATCAAAGAAGAAGAGAAGGTCAAGACCCTGGCCCTGTCGGCCATCGACAAGGACTACATGCTGCGCCTCAAGCGCAAGGGCTTCTCTGACCAGCGCCTGGCCAAGCTGTTGGGTATCACCGACAAGAACCTGCGCCGCCACCGCCACAAGCTCGAAGTGTTCCCGGTGTACAAGCGCGTCGACACCTGCGCCGCCGAGTTCGCCACCGACACCGCCTACCTGTACTCCACCTACGAGGAAGAGTGCGAGGCCAACCCGTCGACCCGTGACAAGATCATGATCCTGGGTGGTGGCCCGAACCGTATCGGCCAAGGTATCGAGTTCGACTACTGCTGCGTACACGCGGCCCTGGCGCTGCGTGACGACGGTTACGAGACCATCATGGTCAACTGCAACCCGGAAACCGTTTCCACCGACTACGACACCTCCGACCGCCTGTACTTCGAGCCGCTGACCCTGGAAGACGTGCTGGAAGTGTGCCGCGTCGAGAAGCCCAAAGGCGTGATCGTGCACTACGGCGGCCAGACCCCGCTGAAACTGGCGCGCGCCCTGGAAGAGGCCGGTGTGCCGATCATCGGTACCAGCCCGGACGCCATCGACCGCGCCGAAGACCGCGAGCGCTTCCAGCAGATGGTCCAGCGCCTGAACCTGCTGCAGCCGCCAAACGCGACCGTGCGCAGCGAAGAAGAGGCCATTCGTGCCGCCGGCAGCATCGGCTACCCGCTGGTCGTGCGCCCATCCTATGTACTGGGTGGCCGTGCCATGGAGATCGTCTACGAACTGGACGAGCTCAAGCGCTACCTGCGTGAGGCTGTTCAGGTTTCCAACGACAGCCCGGTACTGCTCGACCACTTCCTCAACTGCGCCATCGAAATGGACGTGGATGCGGTGTGCGACGGTACCGACGTGGTCATCGGCGCGATCATGCAGCACATCGAACAGGCCGGCGTTCACTCCGGTGACTCGGCATGCTCGCTGCCACCTTACTCCCTGAGCAAGGGCGTGCAGGACGAAGTGCGCGAACAGGTCAAGAAAATGGCCCTGGAGCTGGGCGTGGTCGGCCTGATGAACGTGCAGCTGGCCCTGCAGGGCGACAAGATCTACGTGATCGAAGTCAACCCGCGTGCATCGCGTACCGTGCCGTTCGTGTCCAAGTGCATCGGCACTTCCCTGGCCATGATCGCCGCCCGGGTCATGGCTGGCAAAACCCTGAAAGAGCTGGGCTTCACCCAGGAAATCATCCCGAACTTCTACAGCGTCAAGGAAGCCGTCTTCCCGTTCGCCAAGTTCCCAGGGGTTGACCCGATCCTCGGCCCTGAGATGAAATCGACCGGTGAGGTCATGGGTGTTGGTGACAGCTTCGGTGAAGCCTTCGCCAAGGCCCAGATGGGTGCCAGCGAAGTGCTGCCTACTGGCGGCACCGCGTTCATCAGCGTGCGTGACGACGACAAGCCACAAGTGGCTGGCGTTGCCCGTGACCTGATCGCCCTGGGCTTCGAAGTGGTTGCTACTGCCGGCACCGCCAAGGTTATCGAGGCGGCTGGCCTGAAAGTGCGCCGCGTGAACAAGGTGACCGAAGGCCGCCCGCACGTGGTCGACATGATCAAGAACGACGAAGTGTCGCTGATCATCAACACCACCGAAGGCCGCCAGTCGATCGCCGACTCCTACTCGATTCGTCGCAATGCGCTGCAGCACAAGATTTACTGCACCACTACCATTGCGGCTGGTGAAGCCATCTGCGAGGCGTTGAAATTCGGTCCCGAGAAGACTGTTCGTCGCCTGCAGGATCTGCATGCAGGACTCAAAGCATGAGCATTACCAAATACCCGATGACCGTCCAGGGCGCTCGCGCCCTGGAAGAGGAGCTGACCTTCCTGAGCAAGACCGAGCGCCCGCGCCTGAGCCAAGCCATTGGTGAAGCGCGTGAGCTGGGCGACCTCAAGGAAAACGCCGAATACCATGCCGCGCGTGAAGAGCAGGGCATGGTCGAGGCGCGTATCCGTGATATCGAAGGCCGCCTGCAGAACTCGGTGGTGATCGACGTCACCACCATCGCTCACACCGGCAAGGTGATTTTCGGCACCACCGTGGTGCTGGCCAACACCGAAACCGATGAAGAAGTGACCTATCAGATCGTTGGCGAAGATGAAGCCGATGTGAAGAAAGGCAAGCTGTCGAACAGCGCCCCGATTGCCCGTGCCATCATTGGCAAGGAAGAAGGGGATACCGTTGTCGTCAAGACGCCTAACGGTACGGTCGAGTACGAGATTGTCGAAGTCAAACACATCTGACCGGCGCCTGCGGGCGCCATCCCTCGAGGGGATTCTCTGGCAACTGGCCCAGGTGTTCTGGGTCGGTGGCCTGTGGGTGTTCCATGTGGGGCTGGTGCCTGCGCTCAAGGTCAGCGGCCTGGCGCCGCTGCTGGTGCAGGATATCGCCGGGCAGATCGACCGCTGGTTGATCGGCGTGGCGTTGCTTGGCTTGTTGACCCAGCTGGCTGTGCTGGCAAGGGTGGAAGGCCTGGCGGCCTGGTGGCGGCAGTTTCGCGGCCAGATGCTGTTGCTCGGCTTCGGTGCGTGTGTGGGGTACTACACCCTGCGTTACGGCATTTCCGTTGGCGAGCGCTGGCAGATGTTCTGCTTCCTGGTGCTGGGCTTCTCCGGCATCGTGCTGGTGGCCCAGCCGGTGCCGGTCAAAGCCCGGCGCTAGCCCAGGCGGTTGCAGTCCCTGGTAGGAGCGGCCTTGTGTCGCGATGGGCTGCGAAGCAGCCCCCAGATATCAGCTTAACCACAGATATTGCAGGGGGCCGCTTCGCAGCCCATCGCGACACGAGGCCGCTCCTACACAGGCGGCGCGCTATCCTTTCCGTTACTTGTAACGGTGAATGTTGGACAGCTGCTTGTTCGGTTGTGGGTTCTTGCGGTAGATCAGGGCTTTCTTGCCGATGGTCTGCACCAGTTCGGCGCGGCCGGCCTTGCACAGCTCAGCGATGGTCTCGGCGCGTTCTTCGCGGTCTTCCGAGCGAATCTCGACCTTGATCAGTTCATGATCGACCAGTGCGCGTTCCAGCTCGGCGACCACGCCTTCATTCAAACCGTTGCCAGCAACGATCAGGACCGGCTTCAGGTCATGACCAATGGACTTGTATTGCTTCTTCTGCTCGTTATTGAGCGGCATAATCTGACCCTTTCCGTCTGATTCTGTAAAATTGACCGGCATTTTACCCGAGGGCCACCGGCTCCGCCCAGTCAATCACGACGCATATCATCGAGGTGCCCCGTGGTACAACGTTCCAAAAGCAGCGCAAACTGGCTGCGAGAGCATTTCAACGATCCTTTTGTGAAACAGGCACAGAAGGACGGCTACCGCTCGCGTGCGAGCTACAAACTGCTGGAGATCCAGGAAAAGGACCGCCTGATCCGCCCCGGCATGAGCGTAATCGACCTGGGTGCGGCCCCGGGCGGGTGGTCGCAGGTGACCAGTCGTCTGATTGGCGGCCAGGGCCGGCTCATCGCTTCGGATATCCTGGAAATGGACTCGATCCCAGACGTTACCTTCATCCAGGGCGATTTCACCGAAGACGCCGTGCTCCAGCAAATCCTCGACGCGGTCGGTGATTCGCACGTGGACCTTGTGATTTCCGACATGGCCCCCAATATGAGTGGTACGCCCGAAGTGGACATGCCACGTGCCATGTTCCTCTGCGAGCTGGCCCTGGACCTGGCAACCCGCGTGCTCAAGCCCGGCGGGGATTTCCTGATCAAGATTTTCCAGGGCGAAGGCTTCGACATGTACCTGAAGGACGTGCGCACCAAGTTCGACAAGGTGCAGATGCGCAAGCCTTCTTCATCGCGGGACCGCTCGCGTGAACAGTACCTGTTGGGCAAAGGTTTCAAAGGCGCTTGAAAGGCGTGAAGCGCGGCGGCCGATAGTTATTTCCAATCGGCCGCGGCGTCAGGATCGTCCGAACTTCGTGTAGTCTAGCTTTCACAAAGGGTTACAGACGGTGCCTGCGGCTGCGTAGGTAATGTAGTAAGTTAGGGCGATGAATATCATGCGAGGCACGGCTGCGTCGTGCGCCGGCCTCAGAGGGTAGCGAATTGAACGACATGGCAAAGAATCTGATCCTGTGGTTGATCATCGCAGCTGTCCTGGTGACAGTGATGAACAACTTCTCCAGCCCTAACGAGCCGCAGACCCTCAACTACTCCGACTTCATCCAGCAGGTCAAGGATGGCAAGGTCGAGCGTGTGACCGTCGACGGCTACATCATTACCGGCAAGCGCTCCGATGGCGACAGCTTCAAGACCGTGCGCCCGGCCATCACCGATAACGGCCTGATCGGCGACCTCGTCGACAACCACGTAGTGGTCGAAGGCAAGCAGCCTGAGCAGCAGAGCATCTGGACGCAGCTGTTGGTAGCAAGCTTCCCGATCCTGGTGATCATCGCCGTGTTCATGTTCTTCATGCGCCAGATGCAGGGCGGTGCCGGCGGTAAAGGCGGGCCCATGAGCTTTGGCAAGAGCAAGGCGCGCCTGCTGTCCGAAGACCAGGTCAAGACGACCCTGGCCGACGTCGCCGGTTGCGACGAGGCCAAGGAAGAAGTTGGCGAGCTGGTCGAATTCCTGCGTGACCCGGGCAAGTTCCAGCGCCTGGGCGGCCGTATTCCGCGTGGCGTGCTGATGGTAGGCCCGCCTGGTACCGGTAAAACCCTGCTGGCCAAGGCCATTGCCGGTGAGGCAAAAGTCCCGTTCTTCACCATTTCCGGTTCGGACTTCGTTGAAATGTTCGTCGGTGTCGGTGCCAGCCGTGTGCGCGACATGTTCGAACAGGCCAAGAAGCATGCACCGTGCATCATCTTCATCGACGAGATCGACGCCGTGGGTCGCCACCGTGGTGCCGGCATGGGCGGTGGTCACGACGAGCGTGAGCAAACCCTGAACCAGCTGCTGGTGGAAATGGACGGCTTCGAGATGAACGATGGCATCATCGTCATCGCCGCCACCAACCGCCCGGACGTACTCGACCCGGCGCTGCTGCGCCCCGGCCGTTTCGACCGCCAGGTGGTGGTCGGCCTGCCGGACATCCGCGGCCGCGAGCAGATCCTGAAGGTGCACATGCGCAAGGTGCCGGTCAGCGAGAACGTCAACCCGGCCGTTATCGCGCGGGGTACGCCGGGCTTCTCCGGTGCCGACCTTGCCAACCTGGTCAACGAAGCTTCCCTGTTTGCCGCCCGCTCCAACAAGCGCCTGGTGGAGATGAAGGAGTTCGAGCTGGCCAAGGACAAGATCATGATGGGCGCCGAGCGCAAGACCATGGTCATGTCCGAGAAAGAAAAACGTAACACTGCCTACCACGAGGCGGGCCACGCCATCGTCGGCCGCCTGGTGCCTGAGCACGACCCGGTCTACAAGGTTTCGATCATCCCGCGTGGTCGGGCCCTGGGTGTGACCATGTTCCTGCCGGAAGAGGACCGTTACAGCCTGTCCAAGCGTGCCTTGATCAGCCAGATCTGCTCGCTGTACGGCGGTCGTATTGCCGAAGAAATGACCCTGGGCTTCGACGGGGTCACCACCGGCGCTTCCAACGACATCATGCGTGCCAGCCAGATCGCACGAAACATGGTGACCAAGTGGGGCCTGTCCGAAAAACTCGGTCCTTTGATGTATGCCGAAGAAGACGGCGAGGTGTTCCTGGGCCGCAGCGCTGCCAGCCAGCACGCCAGCGTTTCCGGCGAAACCGCCAAGCTGATCGACTCCGAGGTGCGCAGCATCATCGACCAGTGCTACGCCACGGCCAAGCAGTTGCTGGTCGAGAACCGCGACAAGCTCGAAGCAATGACCGAAGCGCTGATGAAGTATGAGACCATTGATGCCGATCAGATCGACGACATCATGGCTGGGCGTACGCCGCGCGAGCCGCGTGACTGGGACGATGATACGGATTCGGGCACGCCAGCTGCCCAGAACGATCGTCCGGAATCGCCGATTGGCGGCCCGGCAGCTCAACACTAAGGGCATCTATGAGCTCAGTGCAGTACCCGACCCGGTTGCCTTGCGGCAACCGGGTTCTTGATTTGTCACGTACCCATGTCATGGGTATTCTCAATATCACCCCCGATTCCTTCTCCGATGGCGGGCGCTTCAACCAGCGTGACGAGGCCTTGCGCCATGCCGAAGCCATGGTTGCTGCCGGTGCCACGCTGATCGACATCGGTGGTGAGTCCACCCGGCCTGGGGCGCGCGCCGTTTCGGTCACCGAGGAGCTCGAGCGTGTGGCGCCGATGGTCGAGGCCATCAACAGTCGCCTGGACGTGGTCATCTCCGTCGATACCTCAACCCCGGCCGTCATGCGTGAGTCTGCGCGCCTTGGCGCCGGGTTGATCAACGACGTGCGTGGCCTGGAGCGCGACGGCGCCCTGGATGCCGCTGCCGCCACCGGCCTGCCGGTGTGCCTGATGCACATGCGTGGCGAGCCTGGCAACATGCAGGACGACCCGCACTACGAGAACGTGACTGCCGATGTTGCCCGGTATCTGCAGCAGCGCATGGCGGCCTGCGCATCGGCCGGTATTGATGAACAACGCATCATCCTTGATCCGGGCTTTGGTTTCGCCAAAACGCTGGCGCACAACCTGAGCCTGTTCAAACACATGGAAACGCTCCATCGTCTTGGGCGCCCACTGCTGGTGGGGGTCTCGCGAAAGAGCATGATCGGCCTGACGCTGGAACGTCCGGTCGACGAGCGCCTGTACGGCAGCCTCGCACTGGCGGCCCTGGCCATGACCAAGGGCGCGAGCATCCTGCGTGTCCACGACGTGGCCGAAACGGTCGATGTGGTGCGCATGATCGCTGCGGTACAAGGCGCCGAATAAGAACATTGGAGTCCCTATGAGCAGAAAATACTTTGGTACCGACGGCATTCGTGGCCGCGTCGGCGAATACCCGATCACCCCGGACTTCATGCTGAAGCTGGGTTGGGCGGCCGGCATGGCCTTCCGCAAGCTCGGCCACTGCCGGGTGCTGGTGGGCAAGGACACGCGTATCTCCGGCTACATGTTCGAGTCTGCCCTCGAAGCCGGCCTGTCGGCGGCAGGCGCCGACGTGATGCTGCTGGGGCCGATGCCGACACCGGCCATCGCCTACCTTACACGTACCTTCCACGCCGAAGCCGGTATCGTCATCAGTGCCTCGCACAACCCGCATGACGACAACGGCATCAAGTTCTTCTCGGGCCAGGGCACCAAACTGCCGGACGACGTCGAACTGATGATCGAGGAACTGCTCGATCAGCCGATGACCGTGGTCGAGTCGAGCAAGCTGGGCAAGGTGTCGCGTATCAACGATGCTGCTGGCCGCTATATCGAGTTTTGCAAAAGCAGCGTACCGAGCAGCACCAGTTTCGCAGGCCTCAAGCTGGTGGTCGATTGCGCTCATGGTGCCACCTACAAGGTTGCGCCAAGCGTGTTCCGCGAGCTGGGTGCCGATGTCACTGTGCTGCATGCCCAGCCCGACGGGTTGAACATCAACGAAAACTGCGGCTCGACCCATATCGAATCGCTGCAGGCTGCGGTGCTGGTCGGGCATGCCGATCTCGGCATTGCCTTCGACGGTGACGGTGACCGCGTACTGATGGTTGACCACACCGGCGCGATCGTCGATGGCGACGAGTTGCTGTTCATCATTGCCCGCGACCTGCAGGAGCGGGGCAAGCTCCAGGGCGGGGTAGTGGGTACGCTGATGAGCAACCTGGGCCTGGAGCTGGCGCTCAAGGACCTGGATATCCCCTTCGTGCGGGCCAAGGTCGGTGACCGTTATGTGATGGCCGAGCTGCTTGAGCGTGAGTGGCTGGTGGGCGGCGAAAACTCGGGCCACGTGGTGTGCTGCAACTACACCACTACCGGTGATGCGATCATTGCCGCGTTGCAGGTGCTGATGGCGCTCAAGCGCCGCGGCGAGGGCCTGGCCCAGGCCCGCCAGGCCCTGCGCAAATGCCCGCAGGTGCTGATCAATGTGCGCTTTGGCGGCAGCAAGGTCGACCCGCTGCAGCACCCGGCCGTGCAGGAAGCCAGCGCCAAGGTCACCGAGGCGCTGGCGGGGCGCGGGCGTGTGCTGTTGCGCAAGTCCGGTACCGAGCCGCTGGTGCGGGTAATGGTTGAAGGCGAGGACGAAGCGCAGGTTCGTGGCCATGCCGAAGCCCTGGCCAAACTGGTTGGCGAAGTTTGTGTCTGAAGGCGCTTGCCAGCGCAGATCTGGTTGGGTAAGATCTGCGCCCACTTTGACCGACGAGGTAAAGCATGCGTCGCCCTATGGTAGCTGGTAACTGGAAGATGCACGGTACCCGCGCTAGCGTCGCTGAGCTGACCGAAGGCTTGAGCAATCTCGCCTTGCCGAGCGGAGTGGAAGTCGCAGTATTTCCACCGGCCTTGTTCATCAATCAAGTGATCGATGGCCTGGTAGGTAAAGAAATTACTGTCGGTGCACAGAATTCTGCTGTACAACCCGAACAGGGTGCGCTGACCGGGGAAGTTGCTCCCGAGCAGCTGGTTGAAGCAGGCTGCAAGTTGGTGTTGATTGGCCATTCCGAGCGTCGCCAGATCATTGGCGAAACCGACGAAGTGCTGAATCGCAAGTTTGCAGCGGCCCAGGCCAAAGGTTTGAAGCCAGTGCTTTGCATAGGGGAAACCCTGGAAGAGCGCGAGGCAGGCAAAACGCTCGAAGTTGTCGGGCGTCAACTAAGCAGTATCATCGAAGCATTCGGTGTTAAGGCTTTTGCCAATGCAGTAATTGCCTATGAGCCTGTATGGGCCATCGGCACTGGCCTTACGGCCACGCCACAGCAGGCCCAGGATGTGCACGCCGCCATCCGCGGCCAGCTGGCGGCAGAAGATGCTGAAGTGGCTGCGAAGGTGCAGTTGCTCTACGGCGGCAGCGTGAAGGCGGCCAATGCGGCCGAACTGTTCGGCATGCCGGATATCGATGGGGGGCTCATTGGTGGGGCGTCCCTGAACGCAGACGAATTCGGTGCAATTTGTCGCGCCGCAGGAAACTGAACAAATGCTGGAAACAGTCATCGTTGTTTTTCATCTGTTGGCAGCGCTTTCGCTAGTAGTGCTGGTACTGTTGCAACAGGGTAAAGGTGCTGAAGCAGGTGCATCTTTCGGCGCGGGTGCTTCTAATACCGTGTTCGGGAGCCAAGGCTCTGCAACGTTCCTAAGTAAATTAACTGCTATACTCGCTGCCACTTTCTTTTTGACAGCACTTGGGTTAGGATACTTCGCGAAGCAACAAGCTCACCAGCTTAGCCAAGCAGGTCTTCCAGATCCAGCAGTGCTGGAAGTGAAAGAGCCGCAAAAACCGGCAGTCAATGATGATGTACCGGTGCTCCAACAGCAGCAGAAGAGCGAAGCCACTCCTAATACGGGTGATGTACCTCCTCCGGCAGAAGAGCAGAAGTAACGGGTTTCAAGTAGTAGTATTGCCGAGGTGGTGGAATTGGTAGACACGCAACCTTGAGGTGGTTGTGCCCATAGGGTGTAGGGGTTCGAGTCCCCTTCTCGGTACCAATTGAAGCTTGAGAGCCCGCTTTAGCGGGCTTTCTTGCAGGTGAAGGTTTGGATTTGACCCTCAGCAGGGTTCGGTCTTATACTTTCGCCCCAGCTTTGTCGCGGGGTGGAGCAGCTTGGTAGCTCGTCGGGCTCATAACCCGAAGGTCGTTGGTTCAAATCCAGCCCCCGCAACCAGCTTCAGCGGAGCCCCTTTTCAGGGGCTTTTTGCTAACCGAACAGTTTCGGCGTCGTTGTCCAACGGCGCTTTCAGGGATGGGCGCTTTGCCCATTTTTTATTTGCACAGCATGCACGAGGGGGTTCAGGTGTCGAGCAAGCTAGAACAGTTGCAGGCCTTGTTGGCCCCGGTTGTCGAGGGTCTGGGCTATCAATGCTGGGGGATCGAGTTCGTTTCCCAGGGTAAGCATTCGGTATTGCGCATCTACATCGACAAGGAAGGCGGTATTCTGGTGGACGATTGCGAAGCAGTCAGCCGTCAGGCCAGCGCAATCCTCGATGTGGAAGATCCAATCAGCAGTGAATACACCCTAGAGGTGTCTTCTCCAGGCATGGATCGCCCACTGTTCACTCTGGAACAGTTTGCCTCGCATGCCGGCGAACAAGTGAAGATCAAGCTGCGCTCACCCTTCGAGGGTCGTCGTAACTTCCAGGGCCTTCTCCGCGGTGTGGAGGAGCAGGACGTGGTGGTCCAGGTGGACAACCAGGAATTCCTTCTGCCGATCGATTCGATCGACAAGGCCAATATTATTCCCAGTTTTGACTGAGACGTGCCGGGCCCGGCGGACTATCCGGGCCCAATGGCTTGCGCAAGGCGAGGCGTACGATGAGCAAAGAAGTACTGCTGGTTGTTGAATCGGTATCCAACGAAAAAGGTGTACCGCCCGGCGTCATTTTCGAAGCGCTGGAGGTGGCCCTGGCCACTGCAACCAAAAAACGTTTTGAAGACGAAGTCGATCTGCGTGTGGAAATCAACCGCCACACCGGTAGCTACGAGACCTTCCGTCGCTGGACCGTGGTAGATGAAGCCGATCTGGACGATCCGGCGATCGAGACCTGGCTGGACAAGATCAAGGACACCCACCCTGAAGCCAAGGTAGGTGACGTGATCGAAGAGAAGATCGAGTCCATCGAATTTGGTCGCATCGCCGCCCAGACCGCCAAGCAGGTCATCGTGCAGAAGGTCCGTGAGGCCGAGCGTGCCCAGGTGGTCGATGCCTACCGCGAACGCGTTGGCGAAATCATCTCCGGTACCGTTAAAAAGGTTACCCGCGACAACGTCATCGTTGACCTGGGCAACAACGCCGAGGCCCTGTTGGCCCGTGAAGACATCATTCCCCGCGAAACCTTCCGTGTTGGCGTGCGCCTGCGTGCGCTGCTGAAGGAAATTCGCACTGAAAACCGTGGCCCTCAGCTGATCCTGTCGCGCACCGCGCCGCAGATGCTGATCGAGCTTTTCCGCATTGAAGTGCCGGAAATCGCCGAGGGCCTGATCGAAGTCATGGCTGCTTCCCGTGACCCGGGTTCGCGAGCCAAGATCGCCGTCCGCTCCAAGGACAAGCGTATCGACCCGCAAGGTGCCTGTATCGGCATGCGTGGTTCGCGCGTCCAGGCTGTATCCGGGGAGCTGGGTGGTGAGCGTGTGGATATCGTCCTGTGGGACGATAACCCGGCGCAGTTCGTCATCAACGCCATGTCGCCGGCTGAAGTCGCGGCGATCATCGTTGATGAAGATGCCCATGCCATGGACATCGCCGTCGCCGAGGACAACCTGGCCCAGGCCATTGGCCGTGGCGGTCAGAACGTTCGTCTTGCCAGTCAGTTGACCGGCTGGACCTTGAACGTGATGACCGAGAAGGACATCCAGGCCAAGCAACAGGCCGAAACCGGTGACATCCTGCGCAATTTCATCGATGAACTGGAAGTCGACGAGGAGCTGGCCCAAGTGCTGGTCGACGAAGGCTTCACCAGCCTCGAAGAAATTGCCTACGTACCGTTGGAAGAAATGCTCAACATCGATGGCTTTGACGAAGATATCGTCAATGAGCTCCGCGCTCGAGCCAAGGACCGTTTGTTGACCAAGGCCATCGCTACCGAAGAAAAACTGGCAGACGCCCACCCGGCCGAAGACCTGCTCTCCCTTGAGGGCATGGACAAGGACCTGGCGGCTGAACTGGCGGTGCGCGGCGTGGTTAACCGCGAAGACCTGGCCGAGCAGTCGATCGACGATCTGCTCGACATCGACGGCATCGACGAAGAGCGTGCCGGCAAGTTGATCATGGCCGCCCGAGCCCACTGGTTCGAGTAATTAGGCGCGGCCTGAGGAGAGAAGTGCATGACGCAAGTCACGGTGAAAGAACTGGCCCAAGAGGTCGAGGCACCGGTAGAGCGCCTGCTGCAGCAGATGCGTGAGGCAGGTCTGCCGCACACCGACGCCGGTCAGGTAGTGACCGACAATGAGAAGCAGACCCTGCTGACTCATTTGAAGAGCAGCCACAAGAGCAAGGCGGAAGAGCCGCGCAAGATTACCTTGCAGCGCAAAACCACCAGCACCCTGCGTGTCGCCGGTAGCAAGAGCATCAGCGTAGAAGTACGCAAGAAGAAAGTTTTCGTGCAGCGCAGCCCGGAAGAAATCCAGGCTGAGCAGAAGCGTGAGCTGGAAGAGCGCCGTGCGGCCGAAAACGCCGCGCGCGACAAGGTCGAGGCCGAAGTTCGCCAGCGCAACGAAGAACAGGCACGCCGTCAGGCTGCCGATACCGCAGCAGCAGCCCCGGCGCCTGCCGCTAAGCCAGAGCCGGCGCCTGCCGCGGCCCCGGCCCCGGTCGTCGCCGACGCGCCAGCCTCCGAAGACGCTGCAGCCCGTGCTGCCGAGCGCAAGAAGGACGAGACCCGTCGCAACGAGAGCCGTACCCGTGATGACGACCGTCGTCGTGGCGAAGCCCCTCGTGTGTCGATCAAGGTCAAGGTCAAGGAGAAGGAAAAGGCTCCAACGCCACGTGCCGCTCCGCGTACCACCGATGAAGAGAGCGACGGCGCCCGTCGTGGTCGTGGTGGCAAGAGCAAGCTGAAGAAGCGTAACCAGCACGGCTTCCAGAACCCGACCGGTCCAGTCATCCGTGACGTGACCATCGGCGAGACCATCACCGTCTCCGAACTGGCCCAGCAGATGTCGGTCAAGGCCGCTGAAGTGGTCAAGTTCATGTTCAAGATGGGTACCCCGGTCACCATCAACCAGGTGCTCGACCAGGAAACTGCCCAGCTGATCGCTGAAGAGCTGGGCCACAAGGTCACGCTGATCAGCGACACCGCGCTGGAAGATTCCCTGGCCGAATCGCTGAAGTTCGAAGGCCAGGCCGAGTCCCGCGCGCCGGTGGTTACCGTCATGGGTCACGTTGACCATGGCAAGACCTCGCTGCTCGACTACATCCGTCGTGCCAAGGTTGCTGCTGGCGAAGCCGGTGGCATTACCCAGCACATCGGTGCCTACCACGTGGAAACCGACCGCGGCATGGTCACCTTCCTCGATACCCCGGGCCACGCTGCGTTCACCCAGATGCGTGCCCGTGGTGCCAAGGCGACCGACATCGTCATCCTGGTGGTGGCGGCGGACGACGGCGTAATGCCGCAAACCCGCGAAGCGGTTCAGCATGCCAAGGCAGCTGGCGTTCCGCTGGTGGTTGCAGTGAACAAGATCGACAAGCCGGGTGCTGACCTCGATCGTATCCGCAACGAACTGGCCGTCGAAGGCGTTACCTCCGAGGATTGGGGTGGTGACACGCCATTCGTCAAGGTATCGGCGAAGATGGGTACCGGTGTCGACGAGCTGCTCGAAGCCGTGCTGCTGCAGGCCGAGATCCTCGAGCTGACTGCTACCCCGACTGCACCTGGTCGTGGCGTGGTCGTCGAATCGCGCCTGGACAAGGGCCGCGGCCCGGTCGCGACCATTCTGGTTCAGGACGGTACGCTGCGTCAGGGCGACATGGTGCTGTGCGGTTCCAACTATGGCCGCGTGCGTGCCATGCTCGACGAGAACGGCAAGCCTGTGAAAGAAGCCGGCCCGTCGATCCCGGTCGAGATCCTTGGCCTGGACGGTACCCCGGAAGCCGGTGACGAGCTGTCCGTGGTTGCCGACGAGAAGAAAGCCCGCGAAGTTGCCATGTTCCGTCAAGGCAAGTACCGCGAGGTCAAGCTGGCCCGCGCTCACGCCGGCAAGCTGGAGAACATCTTCGAGACCATGGGTCAGGAAGAGAAGAAAACCCTCAACATCGTGCTCAAGACCGATGTGCGTGGTTCTCTCGAGGCGCTGCAGGGTTCGCTTGGCGGCCTGGGCAACGACGAAGTGCAAGTGCGCGTGATTGGTGGTGGCGTCGGTGGTATCACCGAGAGCGATGCCAACCTGGCGCTGGCTTCGAACGCTGTACTGTTCGGCTTCAACGTGCGTGCCGATGCCGGTGCGCGCAAGATCGTCGAGCAGGAAGGTCTGGATATGCGTTACTACAACGTGATCTACGACATCATCGAAGACGTCAAGAAGGCCCTGACCGGCATGCTGGGCAGCGATGTTCGCGAGAACATCCTGGGTGTTGCCGAAGTGCGTGACGTGTTCCGTTCGCCGAAGTTCGGCGCCATCGCTGGCTGTATGGTCATCGAGGGTACCGTGTACCGCAACCGTCCGATCCGCGTACTGCGCGACGACGTTGTGATCTTCGAAGGCGAGCTGGAATCGCTGCGTCGCTTCAAGGACGACGCCTCCGAAGTGCGTTCGGGCATGGAGTGCGGTATTGGCGTCAAGAGCTACAACGACGTCAAGGTCGGCGACAAGATCGAAGTCTTCGAGAAAGTCCAGGTGGCTCGTACCCTTTAAGGGCGAGCGAGCCGCAAGCGCCCCTTGCAGGGCGGCTTGCGGTACCTCTTCAGGTAGCGCCCGGTCAGGCTCAGGTCTGCCCGGGCGTTTGCCGCTTTAAGTTACAGGTAGCAAGAATGGCCAAAGAATATAGCCGTACCCAACGTATTGGCGATCAGATGCAGCGCGAGCTGGCCGAGCTGATCCGTCGCGAAGTCAAAGACCCGCGTGTCGGCCTGGTGACCATCACCGCCGTGGACGTGAGCCGCGACCTGGGCCATGCCAAGGTGTTCATCACCGTCATGGGCGAAGAAACTCCGGACGCGGTGCAGCAGTCGCTCAAGGCACTCAACAGCGCCGCCAGCTTCCTGCGCCTGCACCTGGGGCGTTCGATGCAGCTGCGCAGCGTGCCGCAACTGCACTTCCACTTCGATGAAAGTGTCAGCCGCGGTGTGCACCTGTCGGCGCTGATCGAGCGTGCAGTGGCCGAAGACCGCATGCACAAGGAAGCCGACGAGCCGGACACCAAGGAGTAAGCGGTGGCCCAGGTCAAACGTATCCGCCGCAACGTCAGCGGCATCATCCTGCTGGACAAGCCGCTGGGCTTCACCTCCAATGCCGCCCTGCAGAAAGTACGCTGGCTGCTGAATGCGGAAAAGGCCGGCCACACCGGTAGCCTCGACCCGCTGGCAACCGGCGTGCTGCCGTTGTGCTTTGGCGAGGCGACCAAGTTTTCGCAGTACCTGCTCGACTCCGACAAGGGCTACGAAACGGTCATGCAGCTGGGGCAGACTACCAACACCGGCGACGCCGAAGGTGAGGTTCTGCAGACCCGCGAGGTGACCGTTGGTCGCGCCGATATCGAGGCGGTGCTTCCGCGTTTTCGCGGCCCCATCAGCCAGATACCGCCGATGTACTCGGCACTCAAGCGTGATGGCCAGCCGCTGTACAAGCTGGCACGTGCAGGAGAGGTAGTGGAGCGCGAGGCGCGTTCTGTTACTATTGGCCGCTTGGAGTTGCTCGAGTGCGAAGGCACCCGTGCACGGTTGAGCGTAGGTTGCAGCAAAGGCACCTATATCCGCACCCTGGTGGAGGATATTGGCGAGGCCCTGGGCTGCGGCGCCTATGTTGCCGAGCTGCGCAGGACCCAGGCCGGGCCCTTCGCGCTGGCACAGACGGTGACCCTCGAAGCGCTCGAACAGGCTCACGCCGAAGGCGGCAACGAAGCGCTGGACCGCTTCCTGATGCCCTCGGACAGCGGCCTGCAGGACTGGCCAATGGTCAGCCTGTCCGAACACAGTGCGTTCTACTGGCTGCATGGGCAAGCGGTACGCGCGCCGGACGCGCCACAATTTGGCATGGTCCGGGTACAGGATCATAATGCGCGCTTCATCGGTATCGGTGAAGTGAGCGAAGACGGGCGCATCGCGCCACGTCGGCTTATTCGGTCGGAATGACCGAAACCGCGGGGCCAGGCAATTGCCGAACCCCACGGCAGCAAGGGTGGCTGTCAGTAGGCACGGTCACACCTTTTTTATTAATACAGGGATTTGTCCCTGGCCTATTGGACCCCGCGTGCGGGATCCGTTATCAGGAGAAGCCAAATGGCCCTCAGCGTTGAAGAAAAAGCTAAGATCGTTGCCGAATATCAGCAAGCCGCCGGCGATACCGGTAGCCCGGAAGTGCAGGTTGCTCTGCTGACCCACAACATCAACAAGCTGCAAGGCCACTTCAAGGCCAACGATAAAGACCACCACTCCCGTCGTGGTCTGATCCGTATGGTTAACCAGCGTCGTAAGCTGCTGGACTACCTGAAGGGCAAAGACACCACTCGTTACAGCGCCCTGATCGGTCGCCTGGGCCTGCGTCGCTAATAGCGGCCTGGTCAGTGGTGTGCATGGCGTGTCGCAGGCTTCGGCTTTGCTGTTTCGCAGCAGGGTCGTCGGGCACGCCACGCGTATCTCCGAGGTTGGCAGCCTGGTTCAGCTGAGCGGTTTACCGCGCAGCGGCCAGGCTCCCAGCCTCGTGTTGTATCTGGACGGTCAATGGGGCCGATTCCCCGTTCTGCCCAAGAATTCGCAAGAAACCAGTTCCCCCAAGAGCCACTGAAAAAGGTAGGAAACCGTGAACCCGGTAATCAAGACTTTCCAGTTCGGTCAATCGACCGTCACTCTCGAAACGGGCCGTATTGCCCGTCAGGCAACCGGCGCCGTGCTGGTTACTGTCGATAACGACGTCACCGTGCTGGTGACTGTGGTAGGCGCCAAACAGGCTGATCCAGGCAAGGGCTTCTTCCCGCTGTCGGTTCACTACCAGGAAAAGACCTACGCCGCCGGCAAGATCCCAGGTGGCTTCTTCAAGCGTGAAGGCCGTCCTTCCGAGAAAGAGACGCTGACCTCGCGCCTGATCGACCGTCCGATCCGCCCGCTGTTCCCGGAAGGCTTCATGAACGAAGTGCAGGTCGTCTGCACCGTGGTTTCCACCAGCAAGAAGACTGACCCGGACATCGCTGCGATGATCGGTACCTCGGCTGCCCTGGCCATTTCCGGTATTCCGTTCGAAGGCCCGATCGGCGCCGCGCGCGTGGCCTTCCACGAAAGCACCGGCTACCTGCTGAACCCGACTTACGAGCAACTGGCTGCCTCCAGCCTGGACATGGTCGTTGCCGGTACTTCCGACGCCGTGCTGATGGTTGAATCCGAAGCCCAAGAGCTGACCGAAGACCAGATGCTGGGCGCGGTACTGTTCGCCCATGACGAGTTCCAGGCCGTGATCCAGGCCGTGAAAGAGCTGGCTGCCGAAGCGGGCAAGCCAACCTGGGACTGGAAACCTGCGGTGGCCAACACCGAGCTGTTCAACGCCATCCGTGCCGAGTTCGGCGAAGCGGTTTCGCAAGGCTACACCATCACCGTCAAGGCCGACCGCTATGCGCGCCTGGGCGAGCTGCGTGACCAGGCGGTTGCCAAGTTCTCCGGTGAAGAAGGCCAGCCTTCGGCTGCTGAAGTAAAAGACATCTTCGGCGAAATCGAATACCGCACCGTTCGCGAAAACATCGTCAACGGCAAGCCACGTATCGACGGCCGCGACACCAAGACCGTTCGCCCGCTGAACATCGAAGTGGGCGTGCTGCCGAAAACCCACGGTTCGGCGCTGTTCACCCGCGGTGAAACCCAGGCCCTGGTGGTTGCGACCTTGGGTACTGCCCGTGACGCCCAGCTGCTGGACACCCTCGAAGGCGAGAAGAAAGACCCCTTCATGCTGCACTACAACTTCCCACCGTTCTCGGTAGGTGAGTGTGGCCGCATGGGCGGCGCTGGCCGTCGTGAAATCGGCCACGGCCGTCTGGCCCGTCGTTCGGTCCAGGCCATGCTGCCTGCCGCCGACGTGTTCCCGTACACCATCCGCGTGGTATCGGAAATCACCGAATCCAACGGTTCCAGCTCCATGGCTTCGGTTTGCGGTGCTTCGCTGGCGCTGATGGACGCCGGTGTGCCGATGAAGGCGCCAGTGGCCGGTATCGCCATGGGCCTGGTGAAGGAAGGCGACAAGTTCGCGGTCCTGACCGACATCCTCGGTGACGAAGACCACCTGGGCGACATGGACTTCAAGGTAGCCGGTACCGCCAAAGGCGTCACCGCGCTGCAGATGGACATCAAGATCAACGGCATCACCGAAGAGATCATGGAAATCGCCCTGGGCCAAGCCCTGGAAGCGCGCCTGAACATACTCGGCCAGATGAACCAGGTCATTGGCCAGTCGCGTACCGAGCTGTCGGCCAACGCGCCTACCATGATCTCGATGAAGATCGACACCGACAAGATCCGTGACGTGATCGGTAAAGGCGGCGCCACCATTCGCGCCATCTGCGAAGAGACCAAGGCTTCGATCGACATCGAAGACGACGGCTCGATCAAGATCTTCGGCGAAACCAAGGAAGCGGCAGATGCTGCCAAGCAGCGCATCCTTGGCATCACCGCCGAGGCCGAGATCGGCAAGATCTACGTCGGTAAGGTCGAGCGTATCGTCGACTTCGGCGCCTTCGTCAATATCCTGCCTGGCAAAGACGGCCTGGTGCACATCTCCATGCTGAGCGATGCGCGCGTCGAGAAAGTCACCGATATCCTGAAAGAAGGCCAGGAAGTTGAAGTACTGGTGCTGGACGTGGACAACCGCGGCCGTATCAAGCTGTCGATCAAGGACGTAGCCGCGGCCAAGGCCTCGGGCGTTTAAGCGACCGCTACGCAGCAATGGAAGAGCCCTTCGGGGCTCTTTTTTTTTGACCGGGGCAGGAACCTTTTGCGGAGTTGCATCTTGCATGCAGGTTGCAGGTGCAGATTGCAAAATGCATGACTACTGCCGTTTGGCATAATCGCTAACATACTGATTTATAAGGTTTTAATAGAAAATCAAAACCTGGCACAGCGCATGCAACTACCTTCATACCTGACGCCAGGACACACGGCGCAGACCTTTCGAAAAACAGGAGTGACCCACATGAAGAAGTTCGCCATTGCTGCCGCTACTGCTACCGCTCTGACCCTGACCATGGCTAATGCGGCTTTTGCCCAACAGACCACCCAGGCCCCGATGATGCTGGCGGCCGGTGAGGTGACCAAAGCCAAGGAAGCTACCTCCGATACCTGGATCACCACCAAGGTCAAAGCTGACCTGATGACCGAGAAAGGCGTACCGGGCAGCGACATCAAGGTAGAAACCAACAAAGGCGTGGTTTCGCTGTCGTCTGACATGAAAGTGACTGAGTCCCAGAAAGAAATGGCAGTCAGCATTGCCAAGAAGATCAAAGGCGTACAGGCCGTTTCGGCTGACGGCCTGAAAGCCGAATAAGGAATGTCCCGTCGGCCAAACGGATTTGGCCACCCAATGCTGTAGGGGCCGCTTCGCGGCCCCTTTTATTCAATAAGCCGGATTACGCGCTACCACACCACTCTCGAAGCATTCCTGCTCAATGATCAGCGGCTCGACCAGGGGCCGGCTATCTCGAAAATGGGCGGTCTGGGTATGCGCCTCATACGCCGCATCATCGCGGTAGATCTCATACAGGTAGATCACATCCGGATCGACCTTGTCCTGCGACACATCGAACACCAGGCAACCCGCCTCGCTGGCCACCGAAGCAGCGGCATTGACTTTGATCGCGCTAAGGAAAGCATCGGCACATCCGGGCTTCACGCCGGTCTTGATGAACAGGCTATACACAAAGCGCTCCTTTTGTTTTAAATTCAATAATGAATTGTATACAAAAAGGAGCCTAGCCATGTCTGAATTGCCTGCCCGCCCTGGCCGCCTGAATGGCCTGCGCCATATTGCCTTGCTGGTACCCAACCTTGAGGAGTGCGAACGCTTTTACGTCGATGTGCTGGGTATGGAAGTACTGAGCCGCGCCAATGAAGACTTGGTGTACCTGACCTGCGGTAATGACAACATGTCGCTGGGGCGCGGGGCAGGGGCTGCCAACGGGTTGCAGACCTTGGACCATTACGGGTTCATCGTGGACAGCGTCGAGGAACTGGAGGCCTGGTATGCGTACTTCAAGGCCCGAGGGGTGACCCTGCTCGACCGGCCTTTCAACCATGGTGATGGCGCGCGCAGCTTCCACCTGCTGGACCCGGCGGGGAACAAGGTGCAGCCGCTGTATCACCCGGCGGTGTCGGGGCAGCGGTTGGTCTGAAGCCTGCGCCCGCCTCTGTGGGAGCGGCATTGTGTCTCGAAAGGACCGCGCCGCGGCCCCAGGGTTTCAGCAGCGATTTATCAATTACTGGGGCCGCTTTGCGGCCCTTTCGCGACACAAGGCCGCTCCTACAGGTGCGCGTCAGGCTTGCTAATTACTCAGCATCCAGATGCATTGGCGTGACCACCCGGCCGTCTTTCTCGGGCTGGCCCAGGCTGGTGTCGATGAAGTACACCCGGTCATCTTCCAGCTTGCCTTTGTCGACCAGGTAATCCTTGATGCTGCTGGCCCGCTCCTGACCCAGCGTGCGCAACAACGCAGTACTCTCCGCCCACGACTTGATCACCGCATCGCGCAACTTGGCTGTGCGTTCGTCACGGCTTAGTTGCTCCCATTCGGCCGGCGGTTGTTGCTTCAGGCGCGTACGGTAGATGCCTTCGAGCATCGCCGGTTTGTCGCTGTCGTCGACCACCAGCATCGAGGCATTGGCAGGCACCTTGTCGCCGCGGCGCTGCAATATCTTGTACCAGGTGGCCTGATACTCACGTTCCAGGCGTTGCTGGGCAATCAGTGGGCCATCGCTGGCCTGGGCGCTGGTGCCCTCGATTTCCAGGCGCAATTCCGGGCGTTCTTTAAGCGCGGAAGCCAGCTTGTCCAGCGCCGCCTGGGCATCGCCACTGAGGGTACTGGAACCGGGGGCAAAGGCGACGTTACCCAGGTCTTGCGAACCGCCGCCAGTGATCAGCCCACCGATGAACTTGAAGGGCGCCTGGGCTGCCCGCAGCACCAGGTTGCGCAGGGTTTGCCAGACGATCGGCATCACGCTGAACTGCGGGTTGTTGAGGTCGCCCGACACCGGCAGCTCGATCGAGATCTTGCCTTGAGTGTCCTTCAACAACGCCACCGCCAGGCGGATCGGCAGGTCGACCGCATCCGGGCTGTCGACTTTCTCACCTAACTGCAGTTGCTCCACCACCACCTTGTTCTCGGCTTTGAGCTGGCCATTGGTGATCAGGTAGTGCAAGTCGAGGTTGAGCCGGCCTTTGCGAATGCGGTAACCGGCGAATTTGCCGGAATAGGGCGTCAAGGTGGTCAGCTCGACGCGCTTGAAGCTGGTGGCGATATCCAGGCTGGCCAGCGGGTTGAACGGGTTGAGGGCGCCCTTGATGGTAACCGGGGCGTAGCGGTCGACCTTGCCTTTCACGTCAACCTTGGCAGGCACCGGCTTGCGGTTGTCGATGGTGCCGATCTGGCCGTTGAGTTGCTGCACGGCGGTGGCGAAGTTGGGGGTAAGGGACAGGTCGGCAAAGTTGGCCGAGCCGTTCTTGATGTCGACCTGGCCAATATGAATGCCCAGCGGCTTGCTGCTGCTGGCGGGGGCCGTTGTGGCCGGGCTGCTTGGCTTGGCGCCGGCCGGTTGCGGGATCAACAGGTCATTGACGTTGGTCGTGCGGTCTTCGTTGATGATGAAGCGCGCGTAGGGCTCCTGCAGGGTCACCTTGTCGATCGACAGGGCGTCACCGTGCACATACGACAAGCCGTCTACGTTGACCTGTTGCCATTTCACGAAGTCCCGGCTCTTGATGGTATCCAACGTATGCAGTTGGCTGACTTGGGCCTTGCCGGTGACCGTGAAGGCCAGTGGCGTGGTGTTCTTCAGGTCGACCTTGAGGTCACTGTCGAGCATGCCGCTGCGCAGTTCCAGCAGGATGAACGGGCTGACGTAGGCCTGGGCCACGCGCAGGTCGATGTCGCGGGTGCTGACGTCGAGCTTGGCCTGGATGGGCGCCAGGTTCACCTGGCCGGCGGCCTGCAGCTTGCCTTGCTTGCCTACGCCGGTATCGAGCTTGAGGGTGAAGGGGGACTGGTTGAGGCTGTCGAAGCCTTGCAGGTCGACATTCAGCGGGCCGACATCGAGCGCTACCGGTTCTTTCTGGCTGCGATCTGCCAGGTGCACCAGGTAGTTGCGCAGTTGCACGTTCTTGAGCAATACCTGCCAAGGCTTGGCCGGTTCGTTGGCCGATTGCGGCTCAGGCGCAGGGCCGGCGGCAGCCGGTTCGGCCTTTTCTTTCGGCGTGGCTTTGGCCGGTTGGCTGGCGAACAGCTTCTGCCAGTCGAGCTGGCCGTCCTTTTCCAGTGCTGCCCAGGTTTCCAGCTTGTCGCTGCGCAGCTTGCCCACACTGACCTGTTGCTTGACCAGGTCGACGGTCGTCTCGCTCACCTCCAGGTTGGCCAGGCGCGCCAACGGGCGGCCGTCTGGCGCGTTGATGGCGAACGGGGCCACCCGCAGCGTGGCGTTGTCCAGCAGCAGCTCGGTCTGCTTGGCGAGATTGAGCTTGTACTGGGTCTGAAGGCTGACCAGCCCGTCCTGCAGCACCAGGGGCACGGCATCACGCACGTAGGGCCAGAACAGCTTCATCTTGGCGTCGGTGACTTTCAGCGTGCCTTGCGAGGCGATCGGCGACAGGCTGAGGGTGCCGTTCCAGTCGATGCGCCCGCCGTTGGGGCCGTTGGCCACCAAGGTCATGTCGGCGTTGTCGTCAGGCAAGGTGCTGAGGTTCTTCAGCTCCAGGTTCATGTTGTCGTAGAGGAACTCGATGGGTTCGCTCGGGCGCATGTCCTGGAAGTGCAGCAAGCCTTGCTTGAGCTTGATGCTGCCGATACGCAACGGGAAGGGGTCGCTGGGTGGCTCGTCGGGCTTGGCTTCGCTCGGCGGCAGCTTGAACAACGTCGTCAGGTTGAGTGTGCCGTCTTTGGCGAACAGGACCTGGTTGCGGGGCTTGTCGAGCTCGACCGCTTCCAGGTGCAGGGCCTTGCTCCACAGGCTGTCGAGCGACAGGTTGGCGTACAACCGGTCGAAACCGACCTGCTCCTTGCCAGGCTCGCCAAGCTGCAGGCCCCACATGGTCAGCTCAAGGCTGAAGGGGTTGAGTTCGATGCGTTCAAGGTGCGCGGGCACGGTAGCGTACTTGGTCAATTGCTGATTGGCGATACGCAGTGCCACGCCGGGAAGAATCAGGAACCCAAGCAGGCTGTAGAGGGCTACCAGGGCCACGATGGCGCCAGCGGCGCGAGTCAATCCTTTGTGCATGTGTCGCTTCGTCGGTCTGAGCAGGAGTGCTTGGAGTATGGCACGTTAAATCAGTTCCGCAGGCGCGACCTGTTGCCCTCACTCGATGCCCATGCGCCGCCTGGCGCGGTGCGCGGAGCCGTCGCGCATTGCCCAGCGCAGCAGCGCTGCCGTGGGTTTGAGGCCCAGGCGGATCAGGCGCTGCTGCCAGGGCCGGTGCTGCAGGCCAAGCAGGCTCTGGCCCCAGCCAGGCAGCAGGTCGATGCCGGCGTGCAGCATCAGTTTGCCCACCGGTTGAGCCAGGCGGCTGGGGGCAGGGGCGTCGAGCAGAATCCGCATGACCTCCCGGCTGCGCGCATCACAGTGCAGTTGCGGGCGCATGGCTTGCAGGTAGGCGTCCACCTGCTGGCACGAGCGTGGTACGTCACGGGCGCCAAGGCGCTCGGCGATCAAGGCGATTTCGTTGTAGTAGGCATCTTGCTCGCTGCGCGGCATGTGCGGGTTACGGTAGCGCAAGTGGGCGGCCAGAAAGCTGCTGACCTCTGCCACATGCACCCAGGTCAGCAAGGCTGGGTCGCTGGCCGCGTAGGGCCGGCCATCCGGTGCAGTGCCGGTCACTTGCAGGTGGATGGTGCGCACTTTCTCGATCAGCCACTCGGCATCACCCGTCGCGCCGAAGGTTGTACCGGAGATGAACTGGCTGGTGCGCCGCAGGCGGCCGAGCAAGTCCTCGCGGAAGTTGGAGTGGTCCCAGACGCCGGCAAGGGCCAGCGGATGCAACAGCTGCAGCATCAGTGCGCTGATGCCGCCGACCAGCATGCTCGGAAAATCGCCATGCACCTGCCAACTGACACTGTGCGGGCCGAACAGCCCTGGGTCACCCTTGGGGGACTCCAGGTCGAGCTGGCCGAGGGCCAGCCCGGTAAGGCTCATGACCTGGATTTCGATACGGCGGCGTAGGGCTTCCATGGCGACCTGCGATACAGGGCGGCCATCAGCAGCGGCCGCCGGTTACTGGTTGAGGCGTTTGTCGATCAGGTCCTGCACCACGGCGGGGTCGGCCAGCGTCGAAGTATCGCCCAGGTTGTCCAGTTCGTTGCAGGCGATCTTGCGCAGTATACGCCGCATGATCTTGCCGGAGCGGGTTTTGGGCAGTGCCGGGGCCCACTGGATCAGCTCGGGCTTGGCGAAACTGCCGATTTCCTTGCTGACCATGGCGAGTAGCTCGGCCTTGAGCGCTTCGTCCGGTGTAACGCCATTCATGGCCGTGACGAAGGCGTACACGCCCTGGCCCTTGAGGTCATGCGGGTAGCCGACCACGGCGGCTTCGGCGACGCGATCATGCAACACCAGTGCGCTTTCCACTTCGGCCGTGCCGATACGGTGCCCTGACACATTGATCACATCGTCAATACGCCCGGTGATCCAGTAGTCGCCGTCGGCGTCGCGGCGGGCGCCATCGCCGGTGAAGTAGTAACCGGGCATGGGTTTGAAATACGTGTCGACCATGCGCTGGTGGTCGCCATAGACACTGCGGATCTGCCCGGGCCAGCTGGCCTTGATCACCAGCAGGCCGGCCCCCGGCCCGTCTATCACCTCGCCCTTTTCATCCAGCAGGGCGGGCTGTACGCCGAACATGGGCTGGGTGGCACAGCCCGGCTTGAACGTGGTCGAGCCGGGCAGGGGGGTCAACATGATGCCGCCGGTTTCGGTCTGCCACCAGGTGTCGACGATGGGGCAGCGCTTTTGCCCGACCGCTTCGAAGTACCACTCCCAGGCTTCCGGGTTGATCGGCTCGCCGACACTGCCCAGCAGGCGCAGGCTTTTGCGCGAGGTGCCCTGCAGTGGCCCAGAGCCCTCGCGCATCAGTGCCCGCAGCGCGGTCGGCGCGGTGTAGAAAATATTGACCTGGTGCTTGTCCACCACCTGCCAGAAGCGCGAGGTGTCTGGGTAGTTCGGTACCCCTTCGAACATCAGCGAGATGGCGCCGTTGGCCAATGGGCCGTAGACGATATAGCTGTGCCCGGTCACCCAGCCCACATCCGCGGTGCACCAGAACACTTCGCCGTCGCGGTAATCGAACACCACCTTGAAGGTCAGGGTTGCCTGCAACAGGTAGCCGGCGGTGGTGTGCAGCACGCCCTTGGGTTTGCCGGTGCTGCCAGAGGTGTAGAGGATGAACAGCGGGTCTTCGGCTGCCATGGGCTCGGGGGCGCAGTCGTCGCCGGCGTGTTCGGTTGCCTCGTGATACCAGAGGTCGCGGCCCTCGGCCCAGTCCACCGCGCCTGCGCTACGGCGTACCACGAAGACGCTGCTGACGGCCGGGCAACTGGCCAGGGATTTGTCGACGTTCTGCTTCAACGGGATACGCTTGCCGCCGCGCACGCCTTCATCGGCGGTAATCACCGTACGGCAGTCGGCATCGAGAAGACGATCACGCAGGGCGTCCGGCGAGAAACCACCGAACACCACCGAATGGATAGCGCCGATGCGGGTGCAGGCCAGCATGGCGAACGCTGCTTCGGGGATCATCGGCATGTAGATGCACACGCGGTCGCCTTTCTTCACCCCGCGCGCCTTCAGGGCGTTGGCCAGGCGGCAGACTTCGCGGTGCAGTTCGCGGTAGCTGATGGCTTTGGCATCTTTAGGGTCGTCGCCTTCCCACAGCAAGGCCGTCTGCTCAGCGCGCTGGGCCAGGTGGCGGTCGATGCAGTTGTAACTGACGTTGAGCTGTGCGCCGTCGAACCAGCGGGCCTCGCCGGAGCGCAGGTCGCACTGCTGCACGCTTGACCACGGCTTGATCCAGTCCAGGCGCTTGGCTTGCTCGGCCCAGAAGGCGTCGGGGTCTTCTACCGACTGGCGGTAAAGGCGCTGGTAGTCGTCGGGTGTGAGGGCGGCGGACTGGCTGACGGCCAGGGCCTGGGGATATTTGCGGATATCGAACATGGCGGTGGTCCTGCTCTTGTAAGGGGCGAGGGACTGCAACGGCTATTCGATAGGACAGTGTAGCTGGGAGAGGTGTTCAAATTGTGCCGGCCGCTTCGCGGGCATGCCCGCTCCCACAGCAATAGCGCCGCCCGCAAGCGAGGCGCAGTGTCTGTGGGAGCGGGCGCGCCCGCGAAGAGGCCGGCACAGGCCTGAGATCACCCGCGATGACGGCCGCGGAAGTAGTTGATCAGGCCTTGGGTCGAACCATCTTCGGCGCTGTCGTCCAGGCTGCCGACCAGGCGCTGGTACACGCCCTTGCCCAGCTCCTTGCCCAACTCCACGCCCCACTGGTCGAAGGCGTTGATGCCCCAGACCACGCTTTGCACGAACACCTTGTGTTCATACATGGCCACCAGCGCCCCCAAACGGCGTGGGCTGATGCGTTCTACCACCAGGGTGTTGCTCGGGCGGTTGCCCGGGATCACCTTGTGCGGGGCCAGCTTTTCGATGTCTGCTTCGTTCAGCCCTTTGCCACGCAGTTCGGCTTCGGCTTCTTCGCGGGTTTTACCCAGCATCAGGGCCTGGCTTTGCGACAGGCAGTTCGCGTACAGCCACTGGTGATGGTCGGCGACCGGGTTGAAGCTCACGACCGGCACGATGAAGTCGGCCGGAATCAGCTGGGTGCCTTGGTGCAGCAACTGATGGTAGGCGTGCTGGCCATTACAGCCGACGCCACCCCAGATTACCGGGCCGGTTTCGGTTTTGACCGGGGTGCCGTCCTGCAGCACGCTCTTGCCGTTGGACTCCATGTCCAGCTGCTGCAGGTGCTTGGTGATGTTGCGCAGGTAGTGGTCGTACGGCAGGATCGCATGGCTGCTGGCGCCCCAGAAGTTGCCGTACCACACGCCCAGCAGGGCCAGCAGTACCGGCATGTTCTTGTCGAACGGCGCGGTCTGGAAATGCTGGTCCATGGTGTAGGCGCCGGACAACAGCTCCTTGAAGTTGGCCATGCCGATGGCCAGGGCAATCGGCAGGCCGATGGCCGACCACAGCGAGTAGCGCCCCCCGACCCAGTCCCACATCGGGAAGATGTTCTCTTCGCGGATACCGAAGGCCACCGCGGCAGCCTTGTTGCTGGAAACCGCAATGAAGTGGCGGTACAGCTCGGCCTCCGAACCGCCCTGGGCCAGGTACCAGGTACGCGCGGCCATGGCGTTTTTCAGGGTTTCGAGGGTGTTGAACGACTTCGACGAAACAATGAACAGGGTCGTTTCGGCGCGCAGCTTGGCCGACAGTTCGTGGAACTCGCTGCCGTCGATGTTGGCCAGGTAGTGGCAGCGTACACCGCGCTGCGCGTAGGGCAGCAGGGCTTCGGAAACAAGCTCCGGGCCGAGGAACGAGCCGCCGATACCGATGTTGACCACGTCGGTGATCGGCTTTTCGCTGTAGCCACGCCACAGGCCATCATGGATGCGGCCAACCAGTTCGGTGATCTGGTTGAGTACCTTGTGTACTTCCGGCATGACGTTCACGCCGTTGACGCTGAGTTTGTCGCCAACCGGCCGGCGCAATGCGGTGTGCAGCACCGGGCGGCCTTCGGAGGTGTTGATGATTTCGCCACTGAACATCGACTTGATAGCGTCCTGCAGGCCCACTTCATTGGCCAGGTTGACCAACAGATCGCGGGTTTGCTCGGTGATCAGGTTTTTCGAGTAGTCGAGGAACAGGCCGCAAGCGCTAAGGGAAAACTGGTCGAAGCGTTGGGCATCGGCGGCGAAGGCGTCGCGCATGCTGAAGCTCTGCATGGCGTCGCGGTGTTGCTGAAGCGCCTGCCAGGCGGGCAGCGCCGTCACATCGTGGGGTGTACGGTAATACGCCATTGCGCGGGGTTCCCTTAATGCGTGGTGAGGCCTTTGACACGGCAGTCATTGCCGGGTTCAGGCTGCATCATTATAGGCAAAGGTCACGCGCTGGGAATGGCTGTGGGACGGGGATTTTGAGGGGGCTGCAAACAGCCCCCAAGGCCTTTATGCGGTTTTCTCTTCCACGTGCAGATACAGATTGTCGATCAACCGGGTGTTACCCAGGTAAGCCGCCGCAATCACCACAAGGTCGCGATCATCGATCACTGCCGGGCGCAGGCTCACGGCATGGCGCACTTCCAGGTAATCTGGACGCAAACCCGCGGCAGCCAGCTGCGCCTGCCCTTCGGTAACCAGCGCGGCAAAGTCCCGCTGCCCGCGGCCAATGGCCGAAGCGATATGCTGCAGCGTACGGTACAGCGCGGGCGCGGTGGCCCGCTGCTCGGGCGTGAGGTAACCATTACGCGAAGACAGCGCCAGGCCATCGTCGGCCCGCACGGTAGGCTCGCCAATGATCTGGATCGGCATGTTCAGGTCGCGGACCATGGCGCGGATCACTGCCAGTTGCTGGAAGTCCTTTTCACCGAACACCGCAAGGTCTGGCTGGACCATGTTGAACAGCTTGGTGACCACGGTGGCCACACCTTCGAAATGCCCTGGCCGGCTGGCGCCGCACAAGCCTTCGGAAAGCTGGGGAACACTGACCCGGGTTTGCACGCTCATGCCGTCGGGGTACATCTCTGCCACGCTGGGTGCGAACAAAAGGTTGCAGCCGGCCTGCAGCAGGCGCTCCTGGTCGGCGGCCAAGGTACGCGGGTAGCTGTCCAGGTCTTCGTTGGCACCGAACTGCAGCGGGTTGACGAAGATGCTGGCGACCACGAAATCGGCACGCTGCGCGGCCTTGGTGACCAGGGCCGCGTGGCCGCTGTGCAGGTTGCCCATGGTCGGCACGAAACCGATGCGCTTGCCCTCACCGCGGGCACGGGCTACTGCTGCGCGCAGTTCGCGGACGGTCTTGACTGTATTCATGCACTGAACCCGTGTTCGCTGCCTGGGAAACTGACTTGCTTGACGGCCTCGACGTAAGCGACGAGGGCGCTGTGGATATCCGGTTGGCCCTGCATGAAGTTCTTCACGAACTTGGGCACCCGGCCGCTCAGCGACAGGCCAAGCATGTCGTGCAGCACCAGCACCTGGCCATCGGTGGCACTGCCGGCGCCGATGCCGATCACCGGAATACCGACCGCGTTGGTGATTTCCGCGGCCAGTTCGCTGGGTACGCACTCCAGCAGCAGCATGGCTGCACCGGCCTGTTCCAGGGCAATGGCATCAGCGCGCATCTGCCGGGCCTGGGCTTCCTGGCGGCCTTGCACTTTATAGCCGCCCAGTACGTTGACGGTCTGCGGGGTCAGGCCCAGGTGCGCACACACCGGTACGCCACGCTCAGCCAGCAGGCGAATGGTTTCTGCCAGCCAGGCGGCACCTTCGATCTTGATCATGTGGGCGCCTGCCTGCATCAGCGTGGCGCTGTTGGCAAACGCCTGTTCCGGGGTGGCATGGGCCATGAATGGCAGGTCTACCAGGATCAGCGCGCCGTCATTGCCACGTTTGACGCTGGCGGTATGGTAGGCCATGTCGGCCGTGGTGACCGGCAAGGTACTGTCGTGGCCCTGCAGGACCATCCCCAGCGAGTCGCCCACCAGCAACACTTCAACACCGGCCTGGCTGGCGACTTTGGCGAAGGTCGCGTCGTAGCAGGTCAGCATGGTGATTTTTTCACCCTTGGCCTTGAGGCCATGCAGGGTGGTCAGGGTTACTTCAGGCATGTAGGAAATTCCTCGTTCAGGCGCTGTAAAAAACGACTGCATTCAACGCGTGTAGTCATCTTCCGGAGCGGCACATCATCGCGCGTGATGTTCGGGCACAGGTCCGTCCGGGCCTAAATACGGGTATGCGGCAGTCAGTTGCCACACGGGACGCCTATAGTCGTGAGCGAGGTGGGGGAAGTCAATCACCCTGTTACCGCATTGTTACGATCAGGGTGTTACTGGCGTTACCCGGTCGGTGCAACGGGCTGGAGCACCCGGTTTACAAGCGCTCCAGGCCGATGAATGGGCAAGCCTCAAGCAGCTGCGCAAGGGCGCGGCCATCGGCCAGGCGGAAATCGCCCGGTACCAGCTCGGCCAGCGGGTACAGTACGAAGGGGCGGGCATGCATATGGTAATGCGGCACCTTCAAGCGGGGCTCGTCGAGCACCTGGTCGCCGAACAGCAGGATGTCCAGGTCCAGCGTGCGTGGGCCCCAGCGCTCCGCGCGCACCCGGCCCTGGTCGTTCTCGATGGCTTGCAGGGCATCGAGCAAGGCCAGCGGTGCGAGCTGGGTATCCAGCGCCGCGACGGCGTTGGTATAGCGTGGCTGCCCGGGCAACAGCGAATCGCTGGTGTAAAAGGCAGAGGCTGCTACCAGGCGCGTGGCCGCGACCTGGTCCAGCGCCTGCAACGCGCTGCGCAACTGCTCGGCCGGTGCAGCCAGGTTGCTGCCCAGGCCGACGTAGGCGCGCGTCGTCACTCGAATGCCTCGTCGCCAGCGCGCTTGCGTTTGCTGCCGCTGCGCTTGCGTTTACGCGGGCCGGCAGTGCTGCCTTCGTCACGGTTGCCCAGGTCGCGGATCATCTCGCGGCGCTCGCTGTCGTTGGCGTCCTGGTAATCGGTCCACCATTGCCCCAGGTCGTCGGTTTCTTCGCCCGCGCTTTCACGCAGCAGCAGGAAATCGTAACCGGCACGGAAGCGCGGGTTGTCCAGCAGCATGTCGGCGCGCTTGCCGCTGCGGCGTGGCAGACGCTCCTGCATGTCCCAGATTTCCCGGATTGGCAGGGTGAAGCGCTTGGGGATGGCGATGCGGGCGCATTGCTCGGCGATCAGGTCGTGGGCTGCGCCATTCATGGCCGGAATCGGGGGTACGCCCTGGCTCTGCAAATGCAGCACGCGGGCTGGCAGGGCAGGCCACAGCAGCGCGGCGAACAGGAACGCCGGCGTTACCGGTTTGCCCTGCTTCACCCGCAGGTCGGTGTTGTTCAGTGCCTGGCTGATGAGCGTGTGGGTATAGGTCGGGCGCTCTTCCAGCGCGTGCGCACTGGCCGGGAACAGCGGCTCGAACAGCTCCAGGTCGACCAGCATTTCAAAGGCGATGGCACCTTGGCCCGAGAGGAACAGCTTCAGGCTCTCTTCGAACAGGCGCGCTGGCGGGATTTCGCGCAGCAGTGGGGCCAGTTCGCGGATCGGCTTGAAGGTGTGCTTCTCGATACCGAAGTCCAGCTTGGCCGCGAAGCGCACTGCGCGCAGCATGCGCACGGGGTCTTCCTGGTAGCGGTGCGTCGGGTCGCCGATCAGCCGCAGCAGGCGGTTGCGAACATCGTGCACGCCGTTGGCGTAATCGAGAATGCGCTCGCTGACCGGGTCGTAGTACAGGGCGTTGATGGTGAAGTCGCGGCGCTGCGCGTCTTCTTCCAGGGTGCCGTATACGTTGTCACGCAGGATGCGACCACTGGCGTTATGCGACGAACGGTGGCTGTCATTCTGGTCATCTTCCGTATGCGGGGCACGGAAGGTAGCGACTTCGATGATTTCACGGCCGAAATGCACATGGACCAGCTTGAAGCGGCGGCCAATGATGCGCGCATTACGGAACTCGGCACGGACCTGTTCAGGGGTAGCGCTGGTGGCTACGTCGAAGTCTTTCGGCGTAATGCCCAGCATCAGGTCGCGGACGCAGCCACCGACCAGGTAGGCCTGGTAACCGGCAGCCTGCAAGCGCTCGACAATGTTCACCGCGTGGCGGCTGAACTGGTGGCGCTGCAACGAGTGCTGGCTCTTGTTGATCACCTCAGGCGTGGTGCGCCTGTGGTGCTGGCCCGGTACGGGCGGGCGGAACGACTGGAACAGCTTCTTCAGCATGGGATGCACTGTTTGAAGGAATGTTCGGCCAAGAATAGGAGAATGGCCGCATGATGGGCGGGGATTCTAGCATTTACTCAGGGAATGGTGTAGGCGGGTAGCAGGAAGCCTGCGGGAATCGCAGAAACGACAAGGGGAGCCTAAGCTCCCCAAGAAGTGTCGTTGCGTGCTCTTATTATTTTTTTGCCGGGCTTTTTGTTTTTGTTGAGTGCCCTGCCCACAAAGCCTGAAGCTTGTGGACGACCCCCAAACCGGGGGTAAAGAGCAAACGGATTGCTTTGGCCGCTGATGTCACGTTGATCTGTTGATCCAACCAGTTCAGGCGCTGCTTTTTAGTGCAGTTTTTGTTGTTCTCTGCCTGGTCGTGGGGCAAGCCCCAAACACGCATCCTCTCCAAAAGAATCAGTTAGCTGCGCCTCCGCCGTCTTGTTTTTATTGTGCGTGAGCCGTTTCGTCTTGTTCTTATTATGAGTTGCAGTGCTTGTTATTGTTCTTGTACCAGAGATATAGCAGGTGCCGTGCCAACTTTTGAAAAGCCAGTAAAATCAAGGGGTTGGTGGATTCTGCAGGTTTGTGGCAGGCCCGAAATGTGGAAATTTCGTTACCGTACGCCTCGGTGACTGTTACGGCGCAGAGGGTGGGTAACAGATTTTTGCGGCAGCAGATGTGTTACCTGGGGTATGGTGGCAGGCCGTTTCGCAGGCTTGCCCGCTCCCACAGGATCACTGTGGCTGCCAGGTTGCGCTGTGCTTGTGGGAGCGGGCAAGCCCGCGAACAGGCCGGTGAGGCTGGTAGAGAAGGGGCAGGAGGAACCTCCCACCCAAGCAGGTCAGTTATCGCTGGTGGCGTTGCTCTTGCGCCGCGGAATGCCCAGGCGTTGGCGGCGTTCCCACAGGCACTTGCGGCTGACGCCGAGTTTGCGGGCCAGTTCGGTCTCGGTCATGTGGTCCTGGTGCTCGAGCACGAAGTGCTGGAAGTAGTCTTCCAGCGACAAGTCCTCGGTCGGCTCGTGGCTGGCACTGGCCGCGCTGGCCACCGCCAGGGCGTTGTCGAGAATATCGTCTTCTTCCAGGTCGCTCAGCTCGATGTCGATACCCAGCAGGTCGGCAGAAATTTCTGCGCTCTCGCTGAGAATGACCGCGCGCTCCACGGCGTTTTCCAGCTCACGTACGTTGCCCGGCCAGCTGTAGTGACGAATGGCCTGTTCGGCTTCGGCAGAGAAGTGCAGGTCATCCCGGCCGATGCGCGCACTCTGGCGGGCCAGGAAGGCACTGGCGATTTCATTGACGTCGCTGCCGCGCTCGCGCAGCGCGGGCAGCTTCAGGGCGATCACGTGCAGGCGGTAGTACAAGTCTTCGCGGAACTGGCCGGCCTTGGCCAGGTTCTTCAGGTCGCGGTGGGTCGCGGCGATCAGGCGCACATCGACCTTTTGCGACTGCACCGAACCGACCCGGCGAATTTCCCCTTCCTGCAGCACGCGCAGCAGGCGGGCTTGGGCTTCCAGGGGCAATTCGCCGATTTCATCGAGGAACAACGTACCACCGTCGGCGGCCTCCACCAGGCCCGCACGGCCGGCACTGGCGCCGGTGAACGCGCCTTTCTCGTGGCCGAACAGCTCGGACTCGATCAGGGTTTCGGGGATGGCCGCGCAGTTCACCGAAATCATCGGCGCCTTGGCGCGCCGCGACAGGTTGTGCAGGGCGCGCGCCACCAGCTCTTTACCGGTACCCGATTCGCCCTGGATCAGCACATTGGAATCGGTAGGGGCCACCTTGCGGATCTTGCTGTACATGTCCTGCATGGGCGGGCACGAGCCGATGATACCGATGTCGCCATTGGCCGCTGCCGGGGCGGCTTTGTCGGCAGGGGCTGCCTTGCCGGTGGTGGCGCGGGGCTCGGCAGCCGGTGCTGCAGCCGGGGCGTTCTGCCGGTCGCGCAGGATGCGGGCCACCGCTTGCAGCATTTCGTCGTGATCGAAGGGCTTGGCGATGTAGTCCACCGCGCCCATCTTCATCGAGTCCACGGCTGAGCGCAGGCTGGCGTAGCTGGTCATGATCAGCACCGGGGTGCCTTGGCCGAGCTTGATCAGCTCGGTGCCGGGTGCACCTGGCAGGCGCAGGTCACTGACGATCAGGTCGAAAGTGGCAATGCTGAAGCGTTCCTGGGCTTCCTGCACCGAGCCGGCTTCGCTGACCTGGTACTGGTTCCGCTCGAGCAGACGACGCAAGGCCGAGCGGATGATGGTTTCGTCTTCGACGATCAGAATGTGCGGCATTGATTCAATTCTCTCGACGGTCTCGAATTTCAGGGGACGTCGCTACGACATGCCGGGGCAGGGTCACGCGGATCCGGGTGCCACGTTGCCGTTCGATGTCGGCCGGGCTGTCGATGGTGATTTGCCCATAATGCTCTTCCACGATGGAATAGACCAGAGCGAGGCCCAGTCCGGTTCCCTCGCCGGGGTCCTTGGTGGTGAAGAACGGCTCGAACAGACGGTCCTGGATGTTCTTCGGGATGCCGCTGCCCTCGTCCTCGACGATCAGGTCGACGGTGTGCTCGCTCACCTCGCTGCGCACGCGCACTGCGCTGCCGGGCGGCGAGGCGTCGCGGGCGTTGGAAAGCAGGTTGATCAGCACCTGGGCCAGGCGCTGCGGGTCGCCTTCTACCCAATGGTCGGGGTCGCAGAGGTTGAAGAACTGTACTTCGAAATTACGCCGGTTCAACGCCAGCAGACCAATGGCGTCCTGCGCCACTTCGGCCAGGCACACCGGTTCCTCGCTGTTCTGGTGGCTGCCACCGGCATGGGCAAAACTCATCAACGACTGGACGATGCGTGACACGCGTTTGGTCTGGTCGAGGATCTGGCTGGACAGCTCGGTGATTTCGCCGTCGCCTTCACGCTCCTCGCGCAGGTTCTGCGCCAGGCAGGCGATGCCGGTGATCGGGTTGCCGATTTCGTGGGCCACGCCGGCGGCCAGCCGGCCGATGCTGGCCAGGCGCTCGGAATGCACCAGCTTGTCTTCCAGGGCCTGGGTTTCGGTCAGGTCCTCGACCAGCAGTACCAGGCCGCTGTTACCGGGGGCCAGTGGTTCATCGATGGCCGCCTTGTGCAGGTTCAGCCAACGTGGCTGGCCATCCAGAGCCAGGCGTTGTTTGTGCAGGTGCTCGTCGGGCACGTTGATGAAGCCCTGCAGCAGCCCGCGCCAGGGCTCGGCGATGGTCACCAGGCGTGAGCCGACCACGTGCTTGGCGGCAATCCCGGTGAGCTCTTCCATGGCCTTGTTCCACATGAGGATTTCCTGGTCCTTGGCCAGCGAGCAGACGCCCATGGGCAGCTCCTGCAAGGTCTGGCGGTGGTAGCGGCGCAGGGCATCGAGCTCGGCGGCCAGGCCGGTCAGGCGCGAGTGGTAGTCTTCCAGGCGGCTTTCAATGAAGTGGATGTCCTCGGTGACGTAGTTCTCGTTACCGGACTTGTACGGCAGGAAGGTCTCGACCATGTCCTGGGCCACGCTCGGGCCCATCAGGCCCGACAGGTTGGCCTCGATGCGGTCACGCAGGCGGCGCAAGGCGTATGGCCGGCGTTCGTCGAACGGCAGGTAAAGGTCGCGCAGGGCCTGCTCCACTTCCTTTTGCGCGGCTTTGGCGCCCAGCGGCTTGGCCAGTTGGGTCGCGAATTCCTGGGGCGAGGCTGCGTGCAGTTCGCGGCGCTGTGGGCGGCGCACGTTGTCCACCGCGCAGGCTTCTGCGGCGCTGACCTCTTCGGTGCTGGCGTTGGTGAACAGCGAAATCAGGGTGAACAGCAGCACGTTGGCCGCCAGCGAGGCGATCGCCGCCATGTGCCAGCTGGTATCGTCCAGCACGTAGATCATGTCCAGCAGCGGGATATAGAAGCCTTGCAGATTGCCCAGCAGCGGCAGCAGCATGGTCACCATCCACACCAGCGTGCCGGCCAGCAGCCCGGCGATGAAGCCGCGGCGGTTGGCGGTCGGCCAGTACAACACGGACAGCACGCCGGGCAGGAACTGCAGCGTGGCCACGAACGCCACGATGCCCAGGTTGGCCAGGCTCTGGTGGTTGTTCTGGGTCAGGTAGAACATGAAACCAGCAGTGATGATGGCGACGATCAGTGCGCGGCGGGTCCATTTCAGCCAGCGGTAGATGTTGCCCTCGGCCGGGGGCTGGTATAGCGGCAGCACCAGGTGGTTGAGGGCCATGCCCGACAGCGCCAGGGTGGTGACGATGATCAGGCCACTGGCCGCCGACAGGCCGCCTATATAGGCCAGCAGGGCCAGTGCCTGGTTGTTGGCGGCAATGCCCAGGCCCAGGGTGAAGTATTCGGGGTTGGTACTGGCGCCCAGGCGCAGCCCGGCCCAGAGTACCAGCGGCACGGCCAGGCTCATCAGCAGCAGGAACAGCGGCAGGCCCCAACTGGCGCTGACCAGCGAGCGTGGGTTGAGGTTTTCGGTGAAGGCCATGTGGTACATGTGCGGCATGACGATGGCCGAGGCGAAGAACACCAGCAGCAGGGTGCGCCACGGGCCTTCCTGCAACGGGGTGTGCAGGGCAGCCAGGGCGGTCTGGTTCTGCAGCAGCCACACTTCCAGCTCGTGCGGGCCGCCAAACACGCCATACAGGGCGTACAGGCCGATGCCGCCCAGTGCCAGCAGCTTGATCACCGACTCGAAGGCAATGGCGAACACCAGCCCTTCATGCTTTTCGCGCGTGGCGATATGCCGTGAGCCGAAGAAGATGGTGAACAGAATGATCAGCGCACAGAACGCGAAGGCCACCCGGGCCTTGACCGGCTCACCGGTAAGGATGCTGATCGAATCGGCCACCGCCTGGATCTGCAACGCCAGCAACGGCAGTACGCCAATCAGCATGATAAGGGTGGTCAACGCGCCGGCCCAGGTGCTGCGGAAGCGGAACGCCAGCAGGTCGGCCAGCGACGACAGCTGGTAAGTGCGGGTGATCTTCAGGATCGGGTACAGCAGCACTGGCGCCAGCAGGAATGCACCGGAGACCCCCAGGTAACAGGCAAGGAAGCCGTAGCCGTACTGATAGGCCAGGCCCACCGACCCGTAGAACGCCCAGGCGCTGGCGTATACGCCCAGGGACAGGGTGTAGGTGAGCGGGTGGCGAATGATGGCGCGCGGGATCAGCCCGCGCTCGCTGACCCAGGCTACGCCGAACAGCACCATGAGGTACCCGGCGCTGATCAGGATCATCTGGGTCAGGCTAAAGCTCATCGGCATCTCGTTGGCTCTGCAGGATGAAGGTGACGACGATCAGGATCAGCCAGAGCAGGTACGGGCGGTACCACGCTCCGGTCGGTTCGATCCACCAGTCCATGATGGCCGGGGAGAACAGGTAGATCCCCACGACCAGAAGCAGGACCAAACGATAGATGTACATGCTGGCCTCGATGGTTGGGCGCTGCGGGTTTGAACTTATTATTGGCGCAAATGATTGGGCGGATGCTAGCGGGAATCGCTGAGGTTAGCCAAGGGTTTGAATTTGTTGGGCTTTTGATTTGAGAGAAAGGTGGCCTGTTCGGGCCCTATCGCTGGCAAGCCAGCTTGTATGGTTAGACTTGAAGGGAGGAGGAGGGACAAAGCCAGCTTCTGACTGTTAGCGCAGTACAGACCGTGGGAGACCTCGCCCCTCCTCCCTTTTCACCCAAGCGCCGATAAAG
>NZ_CAMZMX010000019.1:0-83383 GCF_947311875.1 Pseudomonas sp. PARCl1 | reverse complement strand
CTAAAGCTCAATGGCATGAGCCCTGTGAAATACAGGGCTCATGCTGCAGGGGCTGCTAGCTGAAACTGTCCAACTTACTGGGGGCAGTCCAACCTGTGGGAGCGGGCAAGCCCGCGAAGAGGCCAACCCCAATCTAAAGTTTGAACCCACCCATCTGCCGCGCCAGGTCATCAGCCAAGCTACGCAACGCCTGACATTCCTCCCGGCACCCTTGCACCTCGGCCGCCGTCTCCCGCGCCAGATCGGAAATCCCCTGCACCGTGCGGTTGATTTCCTCGGTCACCGCCGACTGCTCTTCAGTCGCCGTAGCCACCTGGTGGTTCATGTCGCTGATGTGCTCCACCTGATCAGTAATCGCACCCAGCGACGCCCCTGTACGCTGGCTCGCTTCCACACCGGTGCCCGTCGCCTGCTGCCCTGCCTGCATCGAGGTCACCGCAGAACCTGCCCCTTGCTTGAGGCGCTGGATCATCTGCTGCACTTCATCGGTGGACAACTGCGTGCGCCGGGCCAGCGTCCGTACTTCATCGGCGACCACGGCAAAACCGCGACCCATGTCCCCTGCCCGCGCGGCTTCGATGGCAGCATTCAGCGCCAACAGGTTGGTCTGCTCGGAAATACTGCGGATTACCGCCAATACTTCATCGATCGAGGCCACTTCATCAGCCAACTGGCTGACTGCATCGGCGGCCTTGCCAATGTCGCCCGACATGCCCTCGATGCCCCGGACCGACCGCTGCACCACCTCGCGCGCCTGCAATGCCTCATCCCGTGCCGCCTGCGACGCTTGAGCTGCCTGACCGGCGTTGCGCGCAATGTCCTGCACGGTCAGGCCCATCTCGTGCACGGCGGTGGCGACCATTGCGGTCATGTCTTGCTGGCGCCCAGAGCGCTCGGCGGTGTTGTCCACTACCTGCGTCACCTGCTCCACGGCCCGGTGCAGGCGCTCGGAAGTATTCAGTACCTCGCCGATCAGGTCGCGCTGGCTGCCCTGGAAGCGGTTGAAGCCACGGGCCAGGTCGCCCAGCTCATCCGGGCGTGAGTCATCCAGGCGCTGGCTGAGGTCGCCCGCACCGCTGCCAATCTGCACCAGCGCAGCGGTGACGCGCCGCAGCGGCCGCACCAGGCCGCGTGCCAGCAACACCACCAGCAGCAACGATACCAAGGCTACGGCGCCACCAATCAGGCTGGTCAGCCATACCGCCTGTTGCATGGGGGCGTAGATTTCCGCTTCCGGCACTTCGGCGACCAAGGTCCAGTTCAGGTCACGCAAAGGCAAGCCAAAGGCCAGGTATTGTTCGCCGTCACGCTCGAAGCGGCCGCTGCGCAGGCTGGCGCCGCCGCTCAGTACCGCCTTGGCGGCCTGGGCGCCAAGCTGCTCGCCGAGCTGGCGCTTGCCACTTAACGCTGCTTCCGGGTGCACCTGGACAAGGCCATCGTTGCGCACCAGAAATACCTTGCCATGCTCGCCGAAACTGAAGTCGTGGATCAGTTTCGACAGCTCGGTCATTTGCAGGCCCATACCGGCCACGCCGACCAACCGGCCGTTCTTTTCCACGCGGTAGTCGATGAACAGCGCCAGCTCGCCCGTAGAGCCGTCGACATCGATGTTGATGAACCGCTCGGCACCGCTGTCGACGTAGCCGTAGAACCAGCTGTCCTTGGGGTTGCTGCGGTCGAGGGTTCGGTCCAGGCCATTTTCGTTGTAGTAATGGCCGGTTTCGGTCGCCACGAACAGGGTGGTGAACGCCCGGTTGCGCTGCTTGGCTGCCGTGAGGTATTCGAGAAACTGCGGGACCTGGGCGGGGTCTTCACCGGCGGCAAGCCAGTCGCGCAGCAGGGTATTGCCGGCAATGTCCGCCGCTGCCACCAGCGGCTGGCCCAGCATGTGTTCGATTTCGTTGCGGATGGCCTCGATGCTGGCCGGCAGGGCGGTGTCCACCAGGTAACGCTCGGTGAGGCGATTGAGCGCCACGGTGAAGATGATGACCACCACCAGGATGCTCGCCAGCAAGGCACCACCCATGCTGGTTATCAATTGCCACTGGATGCTCTTGCGCCAGAAACCCATGCCCTACCCCCCCGCAACATTATTGTTTTGCGAGAAGTGTATACACTTGAGTATTCAGTTAATCCAGTCGTTGGAGACAATGCACTGGAACTTGGGGCTGCTTTGCAGCCCATCGCGACACAAGGCCGCACCTACGGGGGTCGGGTCAACCTGTAGGTGCGGCCTTGTTTGGCGGAGGGGCGCGCAGCGCCCAAAGGACCGATCAGGACTCTGCGATTGTGCGGACGATGGCATCCACGGTCGCGTCGATCTGCGCCTGGGTGCGCGCCAGGGTTTGCTGGTGTTCTTTCTGCAACTCGACCTGCCTGGAGCAAAGGTTGAGGGCAGCCAGTACCAACAGCTTGTCACCGATCAATGTCGGGTACTGGCGCTTGGTTTCGTTAAGGGCAGTGTTGAGCATCCGTGCCGCCTGGGCCAAGGTTTCTTCCTGGCCTTCGGGCGCCTTGATCGAATAGTCGATGCCGAGAATCGACACGACATTGATCGGCTGCTCTTGCAGTCTCATGCGCCGACAACGCCCGCACTGGCGCGCTCAACCAGGGCCTGGATGCGTGCGGCGGTGGCGCCATTCTTTTCTTCCTGCTCCATCAGCGACAGCTGCAGGGTTTCGTTTTCTTCCTTGGCCTGGGCCAGTTCCTGGCCAAGGGCGGTGTTCTGCTCGGCAAGTTGAGCGTTCTTCTGCATCAGGTCGCTGACCAGTTGCTCGATTTGATTCAGGGAAGCTTCCAGCATGGGTCTATCTCAGGTTGTTGCGAGGGGCGCACACGATAAAGAAAACTGCCGCCCATCGCCATTAAATATCGGATTCACAGGGTTGCTGACCCGCAGATTGACAGAGGAACCACCCCCTTGTTCCGACCTGGGTCAACCGCCGGTCAGGAAATGGTTAGCGCCCTCATAATTATTTCGCAGCCGCACTCAAGACTCGGCGGCCACGTCCAATAGCCCGGCAAGCCCCATTTCGTCGCACCTCCAGCACCCCTCCTCTTCCTTGCCTGGAACCCTTCTGCCATGTCTCTACGCAACATGAATATCGCCCCGCGCGCGCTACTTGGCTTCGCGTTGATTGGCCTGTTGATGCTCGGCCTCGGCATCTTTTTGCTGGTCCAAATGGGCAACATCCGCCAGGCAGGCGAGGTCATCGAGCAGGACAACGTACCGAGCATCAAGATTCTGGATGAGCTGAACCTGCGCATGCGCACGCTCTCGTACCGCCTGCTGGTCAACCGCGATGCCCAGACCCAGCGCGATACCCTGAACCTGCTCGACCAGCGCAATGCCCAGATGGACCGCGCCCGCGAGGCCTACGTGCCCATGATCCGCGCCGACGACGAACAGGCAGCCTTCGACCAGCTCAGCCAATACCGCCAACTTGAGTCGCGTATGCGCACCCTCAGCCAGGAGAACCACCTCGATGAACTGAGCGACATGCTGAACCGCGACCTGATGGCCAACTCCGAGCAGATGAACAAGGTCATGGACACCCTGCTACCTGGGGCCGCTTTGCGGCCCATCGCGACACAAGGCCGCTCCTACAAGGGACCGCGATCGCCTGTGGGAGCGGCCTTGTGTCGCGATGGGCTGCGCAGCAGCCCCCCGATTTCGGATCAGTAATCGATCCGCACATCCCCTTTCGGCACGCTGCAGCACGACAGGATGTAGCCTTCGGCTTCGTCCTCTTCGGTGATGCCGCCGTTGTGCTCCATTTCCACTTCGCCACCCAGCTTGAGCACCTTGCACGTACCGCAAATGCCCATGCCGCAGGCTTTCGGGATCATCAGGCCAACCTTGGCTGCCGCGGCATGCACGGTCTCGCCCGGGGCAATGCGAATGCTCTTCTCGCTGCCGATGAACTCCACTAGGTTGAGGTCGGAGACGTCCAGCTCTGGGGCATCGGCCGCCTGCTCGGCGTGTTCCACGGCGTCGGCCTTGGCCTCCGGCGGCGTGGCGCCGAACGATTCCTCGTGGTAATTGGCCATGTCGAAGCCGACCGCTTCCAGCAGGCGCTTGACCGCGTTCATGTACGGCGTCGGGCCGCAGCAGAACACCACGCGCTCCATGTAGTCCGGCGCGATCAGCTCCATCAGCCGCTGGTTCAGGTAACCGCGGTAACCCGCCCACGGCTCACCCAGGCCGTGCTTTTCGCAAATGATGTGCAGGCTGAAGTTGGGGATGCGCGAAGCCATCTGCTCCAGCTCGCGGTGGTAGATGATGTCCTTCGGCGAGCGGGCGCTGTGCACGAACACCATGTCGACATTGGCGTTGGTGTCGTAGAACCAGCGCGCCATCGACATCACCGGGGTAATGCCCACGCCGCCCGACAGGTACAGCACCTTGCCCGAAGGGAAGTCGATGGCATTGAACAGGCCCACAGGGCCGTGTACCGGCACCTCGAGGCCTTCGTGCATGGTGTCGTGCAGGAAGTTCGAGACCAGCCCGCCCGGCACGCGCTTGACGGTGATCGAGAAGCTGTACGGCACCGATGGCGAACTGGAGATGGTATAGGAACGCATCACCGGCTTGCCTTCGATCTCCAGCTCCAGGGTGACGAACTGCCCTGGCTTGAAGAAGAACATGATTGGCTGGTCGGCCATGAAGCAGAAGGTGCGCACGTCCCAGGTCTCCTGGATGACCTTGACGCAGCGCACGATGTGGCGGCCATTGGCCCAGGTCTGGGTAGTGACCGGATTGAGGAAGGTATCGGACATGTTCATCTCCAGCGGCCGACTATGGCCCTTTTTATGGCTGCGATAATGCGCAAGCTGAACACGACGCACATTCCTGCCTGCGACATCGACGTGCTTATCGCGACCAGGCCCGTGGCACAAGGCCTGGCGCGTCGTTATTCAATTCGGCCATGTCGCCCATGGATACGGTTCACGACGTCTTCGGACGCACACTCCACGGCAAAACAACATGCTGTTTTGTCAACGACAGCCTTGCGGCACCACCACAACGATTAGCCACCTTTTGCCGGCCGCGCACGGCCCCGAGGAATACACGATGGACGTCACCGCAACCCTGAGCCTGGGCGATCCACTTGAACCTGCACGCAAGGCTACCGCCGAGATGCTGCAGACCCGCGAGCGCACCTACTCGCTGCCCCAGCCGTTCTACACCGACGAGCGTCTGTTCCAGATCGACATGCAGGAAATCTTCCATAAGGAATGGTTGATTGCCGGCATGACCTGCGAGATCCCGGCCAAGGGCAACTACATCACCCTGCAGATCGGCAAGAACCCGATCATCGTGGTGCGCGGTGCCGAAGGCAAGGTGCATGCCTTCCACAACGTCTGCCGCCACCGCGGCTCACGCCTGTGCGTCAGCGAAAAAGGCAAGGTGGCCAAGCTGGTGTGCCCATACCACCAGTGGACCTACGAGCTGGACGGCCGCTTGCTGTTCGCCGGCACCGAGATGGGTGCCGACTTCGACATGAACCAGTATGGCCTCAAGCCCGTGAACGTGAAGGTCGCTGGCGGCTACATCTTCATCAGCCTGGCGCAGAACCCGCCAGCCATCGACGAGTTCCTGGCCACCCTGGACCACTACATGGAACCGTACGACATGGAAAACACCAAGGTGGCGGTGCAGACCACCTTGATGGAAAAGGCCAACTGGAAGCTGGTACTGGAAAACAACCGCGAGTGCTACCACTGCAACGGTTCGCACCCGGAGCTGCTGCAAACCCTGCTGGAATGGGACGACACAAACGACCCGCGCGCCAGCCAGGAATTCAAGGACCACGTGGCCGCCTCTGCCGCCGCCTGGGAAGCCGAGAAGATCCCTTACCTGCACAAGAGCCATGGCCTGCGTAACCGTATCGTGCGCATGCCGCTGCTCAAGGGCACCGTGTCGATGACCATGGACGGCAAGCAGGCCTGCCAGAAACTGATGGGCCGCATCAAGAACCCGGACCTGGGCTCGATGCGCATCCTGCACCTGCCGCACTCGTGGAACCACTGCATGGGCGACCACATGATCGTGTTCACCGTATGGCCGATCAGTGCCCAGGAAACCATGGTCACCACCAAGTGGCTGGTGCACAAGGACGCTGTGGAAGGTGTGGACTACAACCCGGAAAACATGCGCAAGGTGTGGGACGCCACCAACGACCAGGACCGTCGACTGGCCGAAGAGAACCAGCGCGGGATCAACTCCACCGCGTACCAGCCAGGGCCGTACTCGAAGACTTACGAGTTTGGCGTGGTCAACTTCATCGACTGGTACAGCCAGCGGGTGTTGAACAACCTGGGAGCGGAGCCGGCGCCGTACCTGAAGGAAGTGCAGGCGCAGTAAGAATCACCCGCCACCTGACAACGCTCTGCCTGCTTTGGGCGGAGCGCGTCAGGCTTGCCCAAATCACTGTAAATCACTGCTATTCAGGGACGTCATAGGGGCCCGTCCTCCAAGACCTTATGCTGGCCGCAGCTGCTGCAACCCCTCGCCCTACATAAGTAAATGCGCGGCCTACGCTAGATAGCATCTCATCCAACATCGTGACATCCATGACCGTCTCCAGAGCTACTCCTGGGATTTCCCTCGGGTATTGCCACAGGTACTTGACCAGGTCACTGGCTGACACATAGTTGCCAAAGTATCCGCCGCTCAGATTAGTGCCTGCATTGAACAAGCCCAGTACATCCGTTGCCGTCTGAGAGGCCGGGCTCAGACCAGAGATCGCAGCGTACAGCTGCGCTGCAGTACCAGTGCCCCCTGTAAAGAGGAATTGCTGGTTTGCAACCCTGCTGAAATGGGGCAACTCGCTATGAGTAGCGCCACTCTCCATCCCCCGATTGGTAGCTGCTTCCCGAAAAGCGGCTCTGCGCTTCACTACATTTTGACCAGTACGTGCCAACGCCCCACCCAAGGTGGCACCGCTTGACAGGAAGGCGATGGTTCTTAGCACAACGCTCCAGAATGCGCCGCTTGGGTCATGGCGGTTTACCGGATCTGCCCCACAGTACACATACCCATTGATACCTCCCTTGGAAAAGGGGCTGAGTGAGTCGCAAGTCGTGAAGCGCATCAGGGTCGGGCTATAGAAACGATGGCCATTGCCCAACGGGTAGCTGCCCGTGAATGGATCGCGACGCTGGCCACCAAAAGCCAGGACGGGTGCTGGGCTGGTTTTCCGGAAGCCGTAGGGTGAATAAGCGTGCAGACTTGGCAACACCGAGCGCTGTAGATCTGTCGTCAATAAATAAGTTGCCATAGGTTATCCACAGGTATGAGCTGGCAGGAATACCGTAGCGGTCACAGGAAGGTTTGCCTACTGGCATAAATGTCAGGGGAAATGGCTGATCATTTTTTGGTCAAATCCACCAAGGCGCCATGACTGTAGGGCTACAGAAGACTCCGTACACCTTACCCACAGAAACACCAACAGAGTTTGTGGGCAAAACGCGAAAGCGCGGCGATTGGGTTGTGGATAAGCGATTCAAGACCTTGATAATCATGAATCAGAAGGCCACCGATTCAATTTGATTATTTTTTGATCAATTCTTCTCAAGCCACGACCTGCGCGGGTTTCAGATAGTACCGAACAGATTATCCACAGAGCAGCTAACAGTGATTGTGGGCAAAACCCTATAGAGCCAGGCTCATCCATGACTTATAAGCCGAGTCAGCGCTGATCAAGCCTGCGCGATTCATTGCAGGAGCGGTCTTATGTCGCGATGGGCTGCGCAGCAGCCCCTGGATTTCGAGCCTGACTCAAGATTGCCGGGGCTGCTGCGCAGCCCATCGCGACGCAAGGCCGCTCCTACAAGGGATCGCGTGAAGCCTTAACGCAGCACGCCCTCTTCCACCAGCAGCTTGAGGATGGCCTCGGCGCCTTCCTGTGGAGAAACGTCCTTCAATACCTTGCCGCCCCCCCCACTGGCCTTGGCCGTCGCTGCCTTCATGCGGTCGGCACCGCTCTTGGCCTTGATCACCTTCAACCGCTTGGGGCGTGGCCGGGCCGGTTGCAGCTCTGCCTCGGCCAGCAGTTCGTCTTCGACGATGGCCACGTTACGTGCCGCCAATACGCCCCGGCGTGCCGGGCCAAAGGCACTCTGGCGCGGCTTGGGTGCGGCGTTATCCACAGTCGCCAGCAGCGGCAGGCGAACCTTCAGCCGGCGCCGCTGGCCACGTGGCAGAGCCTGCAGGACCTGGGCGGTGCCGTTGTCGATCGACTCCACCTCGGCCAACCCTACAATCAACGGCCAACCCAGCTTCTCCGCCAGCAGGAACGGTAACATGCCCGACCCCTCGCCGGTCTCGGCCTGGCTGCCGGTCAGCACCAGTTGGGCCCCGGCGTCGCGCAGATAATCGCCCAGCACGCCCAGCACATCGGCACCGGCCGGTTGCTCCAGCACATCGAGGTGGTCCAGGCCCATGCCCAGGTAAGCGCGCAAAGCCTCTTCCTGTGGATCGCCAGCATGCACCACCTGCAAGTTATCCCCAGCCAGCTGCAAACCCAGCTCCACGGCGCGGGCATCCTGTTCGGCGCGGCGGGCGCGGCCGGAGCTGGGGTGGGCACCGATGGAAACCAGGCTGATCACTTTCGTACTCATGCTCGTGCCCTTATGCCGCGTCGCGCTGGCCGCCGCTGCGGTAGTTGTCCACAGCTTCGATCAACGCCTTGAGAATCGCCGAGCTGTCGCCAATTACCGACAGGTCAGCCCGTTTGATCATGTCGCAGCCCGGGTCCATGTTGATCGCCACCACCTTGTCGCAGGCACCGATGCCCTGCAGGTGCTGGATCGCGCCCGAGATACCCACAGCCACGTAAACCCGTGCAGTGACCCAGGTGCCGGTGGCACCCACCTGACGGTTACGCGGCATGAAGCCATCGTCCACCGCCACCCGCGAGGCGCCTTCGGTCGCGCCGAGGGCGGCTGTGGCCTTGTGGTACAGGTCCCAGTCCTTGACGCCGTTGCCGCCCGAGACGATGAATTCGGCTTCGGCCATGGCGATGGTGGCCGGGTCTACAGCTACCGAGCCAAGGTCCTCGATGCGCGACAGGCTGCGCGCGATGCTTGTGGACAACTCCACCGGCAACGCTTCATGGCGGGTTTCGCTGACCGGCTCGGCACACTCGGCCGCCGCCAGGATCAGCCGTGGCACGGCGCGTTGCAGGTCTTGCTGGCCGGCACCGGCCCGGCCAATGCACTGGCCGTCCTTGACCTGCCAGACCCGCGTCGCCGGGCGTTCGCCCAGGGACGCACCCAGCCGCCGGCCCAGTTCGCCGCCACCGCTGCGGCTGTCGGGCAGCAGCCAGTGGCGCGGGGTGAACTGGTTATCCACAGCGCGCAGGCCCTGCACCAGTTGCTCCGGCGCATAACCTGCGAATTCCTCGCCTTCGAGCACCAGCAGGCGATCGACACCGGCTGTGGAAAAGTTGCTTTCCTTGTGTTCGCCAAACACCACTGCCAGCACGGCGCCGTCGCTGCCGGCCAGGCTATGGGCCAACCCGAGCAGGTCGCGGTCATGGCTGCTCAGGCGGCCGCCGACCATGTCTGGCACCACGGCAATGTAGAACGCCGGCTCAGGCACCTGGTGCAGCGGCAACTTGACCTCGGCCGCCGCGGTGCGTCGGCCGCCCACAGCCGTGCCCTGCTGGGCGCCACTGCGGTCGATACGCTTGAGGCCGGCCGGGCCCACAAAGCCTGCGGCGAGCGCATGTGGGTTCTTGCGGATGATGCCGTTGGGGCCCATCCAGCTGGTCTGTTGCGTCTGCATCGCAGCATGCAGCGGATGCAGACGGTTACGGGCGATCCACTCGGCGCGTGGGTCGCGGCGGACAATGTCGCTCATCAGTGCACCTCCGCAGGTTCACGTTTGGCCGCTTGCGGCTTGGCGGCGGCAGGCGCGTCTTCTTCGATCAACACATCAGCCACCAGCTCGGCCAGGTCCTTGATCTGTGGGCGCGGTTCGACCACGCCTTCGAGCATGGCAGTGCACTGTGGGCAACCCACGGCTACCAGCTCAGCCTTGGTTTCGCGGATGTCGTCCATGCGCATGTCCGGAATACGCTGCTTGCCGGGGATGTCGGTGATCGGCGCACCGCCGCCACCGCCACAGCACCGCGAACGGAAGCCCGAGCGCTCCATTTCGCGCACTTCGATACCCAGCGCCTTGAGCACCGCACGCGGGGCTTCGTACTCGCCGTTGTAACGGCCCAGGTAGCACGGGTCGTGGTAGGTGACGCTGCCGCCCTTGTGCTGGCCCAAATTCAGCTTGTTGGCCGCGATCAGCTCGGCAATGTAAGTGCTGTGGTGCTGCACCTGGTAGTCGCCGCCCAATGCACCGTATTCGTTCTTCAACACATGGAAGCTGTGCGGGTCGCAGGTGACGATACGCTGGAACTTGTACTTGGCCAGGGTCTGGATATTGCGCTTGGCCAGTTGCTGGAAGGTCGCTTCGTCGCCCAGGCGGCGCGCCACGTCGCCGCTGTCGCGTTCTTCCAGGCCAAGCACGGCAAAGTCGACACCCGAGGCCTTGAGCACTTTGACGAACGAGCGCAAGGTGCGCTGGTTGCGCATGTCGAATGCGCCATCGCCCACCCAGAACAGCACCTCGGTGGTTTTCACCTCCGACAGCAGTTGCAGGTTGAGGTCGGCGGCCCAGTTCATACGCCCGCCAGGCGCGAAACCGCCAGGGTTGTCGGTGGCGATCAGGTTGTCCAGCACCTCGGCGCCCTTGTTCGGCGTGGCACCCTTCTCCAGGGTGAGGTGGCGGCGCATGTCGACGATGGCATCGACGTGCTCGATCATCATCGGGCACTCTTCGACACAGGCACGGCAGGTGGTGCACGACCACAGCGTTTCAGCGTCGACCAGGCCATTGACGATTGGCTGGTGCGGGCTGCCGCCGTGCTCGCCAATCGGCTTGCCAGGGTACGGGCTGCCGGCGAACTGGGCGTCGGTGCCACCGGCCAGGCCGATGACCATGTCCTGGATGAGTTTTTTCGGGTTCAACGGCTGGCCAGCGGCAAAGGCCGGGCACATGGCTTCGCACTTGCCGCACTGTACGCAGGCATCGAAGCCAAGCAATTGGTTCCAGGTGAAGTCCACCGGTTTTTCCACGCCCAGCGGCGCGTTGGGGTCTTCCAGGTCCAGTGGCTTGAGGCCGGTGGAGCGGCCACCGCCAAAGCGTTCGGCGCGGCGGTGCCAGGCCAGGTGCAGGGCACCGGCGAAGGCGTGCTTCATCGGGCCGCCCCAGGTCATGCCGAAGAACAGCTCGGACACGCCCCACAGCACGCCCAGGCCAAGGATGCCGACCATCACCCAGCCACCGGTGTTGGCCGGCAGGATGCCAGCAACCGGCAGGGTGGCGATGAAGAAACTCACGGCAAACGCCAGGAGGCTCTTGGGCAGGCGCATCCACGGGCCCTTGGACAGGCGCGAAGGCGGGTTGAGGCGGCGCTTGAAGACAAAGATGGCACCGCTGAACATGATCACCGTGGCGACCAGCAGCGCGTAACCAAGGATCTTGCTCTGCAGGCCAAAGCCGTGCACCAGGATCGCCAGCACGGCCGACAGCACGAAGCCGCCTGCGGTGGCCACGTGGGTCTTGGACATGTACTTGTCGCGCTCGACCACATGGTGCAGGTCCACCAGGTAGCGGCGCGGCATGGCCAGCAGGCCGCCGATCAGGTCGACCTTGGAGGCCCGGCCACGTCGCCACATACGCACCCGGCGCAAGGCGCCGAGCACTGCCAGGCCAAGGGCAGCGAACAGCAGGATGGGTAACAGGGTGTTCAACATGGGAGGCTCCCACAACAGCTGGATTCTTGCGCCACCTCAAGGGCGGCGCGGACCCCTGTAGGAGCGGCCTTGTGTCGCGAAAGGGCCCTGAAGCGGCCCCAGCATTCTCAGCGCTGATGAATTGCTGGGGCCGCTTCGCAGCCCTTTCGCGACACAAGGCCGCTCCTACAGGGGGGCCAGTCCCGTCTCTAGATAGACGGTGCGATCAGAAGTCCTTGCACAGGCGCAAGGCGTCGTAGATCGCCGCATGCACGTTGCGCTGGGCCACGCAGTCACCGATGCGGTACAGCAGGTAGCCTTCGCCCGGCTGGCTGAGGATCGGCTGTGGCTTGATGGCGAACAGCGCCTCCACGTCGATCTGGCCTTTGTTGCGCGAACCTTCCTTCAGCGCGTAATACAGCTGCTCGTCAGGGCGCACGCCGTTTTCCACCACCACCTGGTCAACCACGCGCTCTTCCTTGGCGCCGGTGTACTCGTTCTCCAGCACCGCCACCAGCTTGTCGCCTTCGCGGTAGACCTTTTCCAGCATCATGTCGCCGGTCATGATCACTTCTTTCGGGTACATGCTGCGGTAGTAGGTCGGGAAGGTAGTACCGCCCATGGCGACGCCCGGCTTGATATCGTCGGTGACGATCTCGACCTGGCTGCCCTTGTCGGCGATGAAGTCGGCCACCGACATGCCGGTGAACTCGCAGATGGTGTCGTACACCAGCACGTTCTTGCCCGGCGCAACCTTGCCGTCGAGTACGTCCCAGCTGCTGACCACCAGCCCTTCGGCGGCGCCCCAGTGTTCGTTCTGCTCAAGGAACGAGTGGCCACCTACCGCCAGCACGATCACGTCCGGGCGCAGGTCCTGGATCGTCGCCACGTCGGCGGCGGTGCCCAGGCGCAAGTCGACCTTCAGGCGCGCCAGTTCCAGCTGGTACCAGCGGGTGATACCGGCAATCTGGTCACGTTGCGGTGCCTTGGCGGCGATGGTGATCTGCCCGCCGATCTGGTCCTTCTTCTCGAACAGGGTCACATCGTGGCCACGCTCGGCGGCCACGCGGGCCGCTTCCATGCCCGCCGGGCCGGCACCTACCACCACCACCTTGCGCTTCACGCCAGTGGTCTTCTCGATGATGTGCGGCACGCCCATGTATTCACGGGAGGTGGCGGCGTTCTGGATGCACAGCACATCCAGGCCCTGGTACTGGCGGTCGATGCAATAGTTGGCACCGACGCACTGCTTGATCTGGTCGATCTGGCCCATCTTGATCTTGGCGATCAGGTGCGGGTCGGCCATGTGCGCACGGGTCATGCCGACCATGTCCACGTAGCCGCCTTCGAGAATGCGCGTGGCCTGGTTCGGGTCCTTGATGTTCTGTGCGTGCAGCACGGGTACCTTGACCACTTCCTTGATACCGGCCGCCAGGTGCAGGAACGGCTCTGGCGGGTAGCTCATGTTCGGGATGACGTTGGCCAGGGTGTTGTGGGTGTCGCAACCCGAGCCGACCACACCGATGAAGTCCAGCATGCCGGTCGCGTCGTAGTAGGCCGCGATCTGCTTCATGTCTTCGTGGCTGAGGCCATCGGGGTGGAACTCGTCGCCACAGATACGCATGCCCACGCAGAAATCGTCACCGACTTCGGCGCGCACAGCCTTCAGCACTTCCAGGCCGAACTTCATGCGGCCCTCGAACGTGCCGCCCCATTCGTCGGTACGCTTGTTGACCCGCGGGCTCCAGAACTGGTCGATCATGTGCTGGTGCACTGCCGACAGCTCGACACCGTCCAGGCCGCCCTCTTTGGCGCGACGCGCGGCCTGGGCGTAGTTGCCGATCACCCGCCAGATCTCTTCCACCTCGATGGTCTTGCAGGTGGCGCGGTGCACCGGTTCGCGAATACCCGAAGGCGACATCAGGGTCGGCCAGTTGAAGCCGTCCCAGCGCGAGCGGCGGCCCATGTGGGTAATCTGGATCATGATCTTGGCCCCATGCTTGTGCATGGCGTCGGCCAGGTTCTGGAAGTGCGGGATGATGCGGTCGGTGGAAAGGTTGACCGATGCCCACCATTCCTGGGGGCTGTCGATGGCCACCACCGACGAACCGCCGCAGATCGCCAGGCCGATACCGCCCTTGGCCTTTTCTTCGTAATACTTCACATAGCGGTCGGTCGTCATGCCGCCGTCAGTGGCGTAGACCTCGGCGTGCGCGGTGCTGAGCACGCGGTTGCGGATGGTCAGTTTGCCGATCTGGATCGGCTGGAACATTGCTTCGAATGCCATGACGCTATCTCCGGCTTACAACGGCTTTGTAACGAACAGGCCATCTTCGTGGCCTTCTTCCGACCCGCCATAGACCTGTTCGGCCACAGTGCGGATAGCGCTGCCGCGGGCAGCGAGAATCTGGTCCATGGCGCCGGCGAACCAGCCGGTGAACATGTAGTCGACCTTGCGGCCGCACTTGCCATAGACGTACACGAACGCCGAGTGCTTGAGCTTGACGCTGCAGGTGCCCTTATCCAGGTCGATGTCCTGGATCTCGAACAGGCCCCAGCCACGCTGGCTCAGGCGCTTCATGTAATGCTCGAACACCGCCACGCCTTCCAGGCCATGGCATTCGGCTTCTTTTTCACACCAGTGCCAGGCGGACTTGTAGCCGGCCTTGTAGAGAATCTCGGCGTACTTGTCGGCGCCCAGTACCTCTTCGATACCCATGTGGTTGTTGACGAAGAAATGGCGCGGCACGTACAGCATCGGCAGGGCGTCGCTGGTCCAGACACCGGTCTCGCTGTCGACTTCGATTGGCAATTGCGGGGCGATTTTGGCCATGGAAACTCAACTCCATAAAAATTTTTGTTTGGGTGCCCCGGCGTTGCTGGCAGGGGCATTCAGGCTTGGAGAGCGGCTTATTCGCCCCACACGTCCTTGAGGACGTTGACCCAGTTCTCGCCCATGATCTTGCGCACCACGCGCTCGGAGTGGCCGCGCTTGAGCAAGGTTTCGGTGAGGTTGGGGAATTCACCCACGGTACGGATACCCAGCGGGTTGATGATCTTGCCGAAGTTGGTCAGGCGGCGGGCGTAACCCTTGTCGTGGGTCAGGTACTCGAAGAAGTCCTGGCCGTGGCCTTGGGTAAAGTCGGTACCGATGCCGATCGCGTCTTCACCCACGATGTTCATGGTGTACTCGATGGCTTCGGCGTAGTCGTCGATGGTCGAATCGATACCCTTGGCCAGGAACGGGGCGAACATGGTCACGCCAACGAAGCCGCCGTGGTCGGCGATGAACTTCAGCTCGGCGTCGGACTTGTTGCGCGGGTGCTCCTTGAGGCCCGATGGCAGGCAGTGCGAGTAGCACACCGGCTTTTTCGATTCGAGAATGACTTCTTCGGAGGTTTTGGAGCCGACGTGGGACAGGTCGCACATGATGCCGACGCGGTTCATTTCGGCGACGATCTCGCGACCAAAGCCCGACAGGCCGCCGTCGCGCTCGTAGCAACCGGTGCCCACCAGGTTCTGGGTGTTGTAGCACATCTGCACGATGCCAACGCCCAGTTGCTTGAACACGTCGACGTAGGCGATCTGGTCTTCGAAGGCATGGGCGTTCTGGAAGCCGAAGAGAATGCCGGTCTTGCCCAGTTCCTTGGCCTTGCGGATGTCGGCGGTAGTGCGCACCGGCATTACCAGGTCGCTGTTGTCGCGGATCAGCTTCTGGCTGGCGGCGATCTGGTCGACGGTTGCCTTGAACCCTTCCCACACCGATACCGTGCAGTTGGCCGCAGTGAGCCCGCCTTTGCGCATGTCCTCGAACAGCTCGCGGTTCCACTTGGCAATGATCAGGCCGTCAATGACGATACTGTCGGCGTGAAGTTCGGCTGGGCTCATCAGGCTGTCCCCTTTTATCGAATGGGTTGGCGCCAAACCTTGTGCCGGCGCTTTGGGGCCAGCATATGCCTGTGCCCAAAGGCGCCCCGATGCAAAAACGACAGGGGGTTTGCCGAAAGCGTCAATGCGCGACAACAGGGCATCTGGCGCGCGGGCTGGCGATGCGAGACAGTCTCGACAACGGCATTTGCGGCCACTTCATGAACATTTGGTCAGGTAGCTACCGCCAGAGCGCAGGCTGAGCGAGAATCCCTGCGATTCGACAGCCAGGTGAGGAGAAAAAGGATGAAATCAATGGCATGGCTGGCGCTGCTGGCCGTTGTGAGCGGGGCCCAGGCCAGCGAGGAAGAAAGCACGCCTTGCGACAATGTGGAAACCGACCAGCAAACCTTCGCCTGCGCAGCATTCAACAAGCAGGTCGCCGAGCGTGAGCTGCAGTCGGCCTACGACGAACTCGCCGCACGCATGCGTGACCAGTTCGGCGACGAAGCCGGCCTGATGTCGCGAATAGAGGCAGCCGAGCAACTCTGGCGTCAACTGCGTGATGCAGACTGCAAGGTCGAAACCCACGCTGAACAGCCAGGCAGCAAGGCCTACCAGACTGCCTGGAACAGCTGCATTGCACAGCGCAGCGATGAGCGGGCGGAATACCTGCGCGGCCTGGGCCTGCAAGACGGTGACGAGCCAGCCCCCGAAGATTGATCAGCACCAGAGAAGGACCAACGCCCGAGGAACAACATGCCGCTGATGCTCCCTGCGTCGTTGCTCGATAGTGCCCTCAGACCACGTGCTCAGCATGTGTGTCTTGAAATTCAAAACTATCAAGGAATTACAAAGTGGCTGACATCAAAGTTGAAATGGAAAAAATCCGCAAAGAGGGGCAGGAGCGCGTTGCCGCTACCGGCCAGGCCATCTGCGTTTTCGCTGACAATGTGCCCGCCGACGTTGCCCAAGACATCCTGTCCGGCCTGGGCTTGATGACCGCACTGGCCAACAAGAAGTTCGACAAGGAAACCCAGCAGCGCGAGTGGTACAACTTCTACAACGATGGCCTGATTAAATTCGGCTGGACCATGACAGGTACTGCACATGCCGAAGATGCCATTGATGAGGACAACCTGACCCTGGCAGAGCTGATCACCAAGTCCGTCACCATCAGCGTTGCCGCGGACCCTCGCCGCGCCGCTTGCGCCAGGCGTGCTCTGCAGGTTGTCGTGCAGAAGCCGGAAGTCAAGGCACACCTGGAAAAGCACAGCCATAGCGAATCCGGCAAATCGAGCAACTTCGTGGTAGCCCAGTGCGAAATGACGCCACAAGGCCTGCCCGCCATGTACATGACCAGCTTCCAGGCCAGCTACGACTCGAAGATCGAGCGTGAGGGCGCCCTGACCCGCAAGGTCGACAGAACGTCTACCCGCGTCTACCGCGCTTCGCAACAAGGCACGTTCAGCGTTCGTCACTTCGACGCTGCGCGGGAACTTGTGAACGAGAAAGTCAAAAAAGACCTCGGCGAGTTTTTCACTAGCTGATGAGCGAGGCCGGGTACCAGAAGGTGCTGGTACCCGGTTCTGGTCATGTGCAGCCATCGAGGAACTATGCCACATGAGCGATACAAGCCTGGACACCCGAATATTCGAGGAGCGGCTAAGAATAAAGCCTGCCCCCTGGCTGACACTCGAGACATGGGAAGATTTGCAGCTCTGCCTGCGTCATTCACAAGCATTGGCCAATGAAAGCTACTCGATGGAGACCCAGCCTCGGCAATGGTTCGCGCACGCCCTCGCCACCTTGAAATCATTGAAATTCAGCCTGTGTGAACATACACACAAAACCATTGTGTATGAGCCGCACTTGCTTGCGCTCAGCGATGTATACAATGGCTTTCTACCGCCACTGCGCGTCAAAGGGCCTTGGTTCAAAAGCCTGGAAGAAAATATTCAAAACGCCCTGCAGTCGGCGGGTGCACGTAAATTCACCGTCATGAACGCTTCTTCACACCTAAGTATCGAAATGGACCATGAAGGTGACCAGGTTCCGGTGGCGATCCTGTTTTATACCTACTGCGTTACCGACCCGGTCGAGCCCACCCGAAAGTTGAACCTGACATTCGACCATCTGGGTGCACGCTTCAATGCAGAAGGTTTTGCCCCGCTTCGCAAGGACCTGCAAGCGAGCAACCGGGAAAAACTGAGGGCGATTCTCAAGCGCGAGCTTGAGTGAAGCTCATTTGGGGCCGCCCGGCCGACGTTCCTCCCGCGGGCACCGCCCAAACTTCAGCTTGTAGCGCCGCGTAAAATACGATGGAAGTTCAAACCCGCACGCAATGCTGACCTGGGTCACCGACATGTCGGTCTGGGCCAACAGCTGACGCGCCTTGTCCAGCCGTAACGCGAGATAGAAACTGCTGGGTGTGGTATCCAGGTGTATGCGAAACAACCGCTCCAGTTGACGCCTCGTGACCTTGATCGCGGCTGCCAGATCCAGCGTGGTCAGTGGTGGCTCGAAGTGTTTTTCCATTTCGCCAATGGCATGGATCAGCTTCTTGTTACTGATGCCGTAACGCGCGCCGATCTGCATGCGCTGGTGGTCCTGGCGCTGACGGATACGCCCCAGCACGAACTGCTCGGACACTTTCACCGCCAGTTCGCTGCCATGAGCCTGGGCAATCAAGTACAGCATCAGATCGATCGAGGCCGTTCCGCCTGCGCAGGTGATGCGGCTGCGGTCAATCTCGAACAGCTCCTGGGTGGCCTGAAGACCTGGATAGCGTTCCTTGAAGGCCTCCAGCGCCTCCCAATGCAACGTCGCCCGGTAACCCTCGAGCAGCCCCGCCTCGGCCAAAACCATCGCACCGGTGTCGATGCCCCCAAGCATGACAGCGTCATGGTTGAGCCGGCGCAGCGCATGCAACAGTTTGGGTGCGACATTGGCAAGTGGTTCGAAGCCCGCAACCACCAGCAGGATGTCGGGCGGCGCGCCCTCCCCCAGAGCGGCATCGGCATTGATGGACATGCCATTGCTCGCCAGCACCGCCTCACCGTTCAGGCTCAGCACCTGCCACCGGTACAACGGCCCGCCAAAACGGTTGGCTACCCGCAGTGGTTCCACCGCGGAAATGAACCCCATGGCGGAAAAACCGGGCACCAACAGAAAGGCAATCGTCTCCATCATCCCCCTCCACAGAAACTGGTCGCCCAGGTGCTAATTCCTGTCGCTAGCGTGCGCTTGGGCAAGATGGCGCCAGCGTAGCGTATTCACACGGCCCAGAGAGACCGAACCCTATAACAATATGCACTGCCGATGGAGAGCCACCATGCACAGCTTGATCCGCCGCAGCCTGTTGACCCTTGCCCTGAGCAGCATCGCCACTTCCCCACTGTTGGCCGCCGAACCCGCGGCCTGCAAGAACGTCCGCCTGGGCGTGGTCAACTGGACCGACGTCATTGCCACCAGCGCCATGGCTCAGGTGCTGCTCGATGGCCTGGGCTACCAGACCAAACAGACCAGCGCTTCGCAGCAGATCATTTTTGCCGGCATCCGCGACAAGCGCCTGGACATGTTCCTGGGTTACTGGAACCCGATCATGACCCAGACCATCACCCCGTTCGTCGACGCCGGGCAGGTCAAGGTGCTCGACAAGCCAAGCCTGGAAGACGCCCGCGCCACCCTCGCCGTGCCGAAATACCTGTATGACAAGGGCCTGAAAACCTTTGCCGATATCCACAAGTTCGAAAAGGAACTGGGCGGCAAGATCTATGGCATCGAGCCAGGCTCGGGGGCCAATACGCAGATCAAGGCCATGATCACCAAGAACCAGTTTGGCCTGGGCAAATTCCAGCTGGTCGAGTCCAGCGAAGCGGGCATGCTCGCCGCGGTCGACCGCGCCGTGCGGCGCAAGGAAGCCGTGGTGTTCTTCGGCTGGGCACCGCACCCGATGAACGTGAACATCGACATGGCCTACCTGGGTGACAGCCAGGACGCCCTCGGCCCGGACGAAGGCCGAGCCACGGTGTGGACGGTGACCGCGCCGGACTACGCCGAACGCTGCCCCAACGCCAACCGCCTGCTGGCCAACCTGAAATTCAGCGCCGAGGACGAGAGCCGCATGATGCAGCCGCTGCTCGACCACAAGGACGCACTGGAATCGGCCCGCCAGTGGCTCAAGGACCACCCCGAGGACAAAGCCCGCTGGCTTGAGGGTGTGACCACCTTTGACGGCAAGCCGGCTGCGGACAACCTCAAGCTCACCGCCAACTGATCCGGCCTCTTCGCCTGTAGGAGCGGCCTTGTGTCGCGAAAGGGCTGCGCCAGCAGCCCCAGGATTTGTGCGCGCTGCTGAAATCTGGGGCCGCTTCGCGGCCCTTTCGCGACACAAGGCCGCTCCTACAAGCGAAAGGGCCAGCACAAACAACACAAGGAACAAAGCCATGAACCACGACGTCATCATCACCTGCGCCCTTACCGGCGCTGGCGACACGGTCGCCAAAAGCCACCTGGTCCCGGTCACCCCGAAACAGATCGCCGAATCCGCCGTCGAAGCCGCCAAAGCCGGCGCCACCGTGGTCCACTGCCACGTCCGCGACCCACAGACCGGCCGTTTCAGCCGTGACGTGGCGCTGTACCGCGAAGTCATGGAGCGCATCCGCGAAGCCGACGTCGACATCATCGTCAACCTCACCGCCGGCATGGGCGGCGACCTGGAAATCGGCCCGGGCGAATCGCCGATGGAGTTCGGCCCCGGCACCGACCTGATCGGCCCGCTGGAGCGCCTGGCCCACGTCGAAGCCCTGCTGCCGGAAATCTGCACCCTCGACTGCGGCACCCTCAACTTCGGCGACGGCAACGCCATCTACGTCTCCACCCCCGCGCAACTGCGCGCCGGTGCCAAGCGCATCACCGAGCTGGGTGTGAAAGCCGAGCTGGAGATTTTCGACACCGGCCACCTGTGGTTCGCCAAGCAGATGATGAAAGAAGGCCTGCTCGAAGACCCATTGTTCCAGCTGTGCCTGGGCATCCCGTGGGGCGCGCCGGCTGATACCACCACCATGAAGGCCATGGTCGACAACCTGCCGGCCAACGTCACCTGGGCCGGCTTCGGCATCGGCCGCATGCAGATGCCGATGGCGGCTCAGGCCGTGCTGCTTGGCGGCAACGTGCGGGTGGGCCTGGAAGACAACCTGTACCTGGACCGTGGCGTGCTGGCCAGCAATGGCCAGCTGGTGGAACGCGCTGCCGAAATCATCACCCGCATGGGTGGCCGCGTGCTCAGCCCGGCAGAAGGCCGGGAAAAAATGAACCTCAAGCGCCGCTGATCCCACTCAGGAGACCAATATGCCCTTCATCACCGAGATCAAGACCTTCGCCGCCCTGGGTAGCGGCGTGATCGGCAGCGGCTGGGTCGCCCGCGCCCTGGCCCATGGCCTGGACGTGGTCGCCTGGGACCCAGCCCTCGGCGCCGAGCAAGCCCTGCGCAAGCGTATCGCCAATGCCTGGCCGGCACTGGAGAAACAAGGCCTGGCGCCAGGTGCATCGAAGAGCCGGCTGAGATTCGTGGCCACCATCGAAGAATGCGTGCGCGACGCCGACTTCATCCAGGAAAGCGCACCCGAGCGCCTGGACCTGAAGCTCGACCTGCACGCCAAGATCAGCGCCGCCGCCAAGCCCGATGCGATCATCGGCTCCAGCACCTCGGGCCTGCTGCCCAGCGAATTCTACGAATCGGCCACTCACCCCGAGCGCTGCGTGGTCGGCCACCCGTTCAACCCGGTATACCTACTGCCGCTGGTCGAGATCGTCGGCGGCAACCGCACCGCACCTGAAGCCATCGAAGCCGCCAGGACCATCTACACCGCCCTCGGCATGCGCCCGTTGCATGTGCGCAAGGAAGTCCCCGGTTTCATCGCCGACCGCCTGCTCGAAGCGCTGTGGCGCGAGGCCCTGCACCTGGTCAACGATGGCGTGGCCAGCACTGGCGAAATCGACGACGCAATCCGCTTCGGCGCCGGCCTGCGCTGGTCGTTCATGGGCACCTTCCTCACCTACACCCTGGCCGGTGGCGATGCAGGCATGCGCCACTTCATGTCGCAGTTCGGCCCGGCGCTGAAACTGCCGTGGACCTACCTGCCCGCACCGGAACTGACCGACAAACTGATCGACGATGTGGTGGACGGCACCTCGGCGCAACTGGGTGAACGCAGCATTGCCGCACTGGAACGCTATCGTGATGACACCCTGCTTGCAGTGCTTGAAGCCGTAAAGAGCAGCAAGCAAACGCACGGCATGTCGTTCGGCGAATGAGGAGCCCCCAATGCCCGCACTGATCATCTATCGCACCCCAGTCCAGGAGGACTGGGTGGACTACAACGGGCACCTGCGCGATGCCTTTTACCTGCTGATGTTCAGCTATGCCACCGATGCGCTGATGGAGCGCATCGGCCTGGATGCCGACAGCCGGGGGCAGAGTGGGCATTCGCTGTTCACCCTGGAGGCGCACATCAACTACCTGCATGAGGTGAAGCTTGGCACCGAGGTGTGGGTGCAGACGCAGATCGTCGGTTTTGATCAAAAGCGCCTACACATCTACCACAGCCTGCATAGGAAGGGATTCGACGGAGTATTGGCGGCTAGCGAGCAGATGCTGCTGCACGTCGACCTGGCAGGGCCTAAAGCCGCACCGTTCAGCCCAATAAGCATTCAGATACTCCAAGAGCTGCTCCATGACCAACACGACCAGGCGGCAGCTTCCTTCGTAGGCCGCCAAATCACGTTATCTTGAACGGCAGCAGCTACCAAACCAGCGCAGACGGGTTACTATTTGATTTCGTCTGCACTGGTACGACCTCCAAGCAGCGGGTACCCAACCTGGGCTATTGCATGCCGAAGGAAACGCGGTGCACTGAGCCGTTCATGTAACCACCTCCTGCACGAGTGCGAACAAGCCCTGGCGGCAAGCCACTGCCCTCGTCCCAATTTCTGATCTGGAAGTTGCCCTTATAGCTACCTGTGAAGCAAAGACTTCGACGGTCGTCGGCGTTAAGGAAACAAAGCTTGGTATTAGCCCCGGGGAAAGCATACACCTTCGCGGAGCGTGATTTTCCGCCGGCTACTACGTCGCATCCTGGAAAATCTGAAATATTGGCCACCTTGCCTTGGTACAGGCGAAACGTACAGGTATCACCTTGATAGTCTGCGAGAGAATAAAGTTTAATAGTTACGGAAGTGTCCAGAGTGTACACGATGTTTCGAACTTTTCCGATCAACGGTTCATGACCAGGAAGGCTTTCTCGCCCCAGCCCATCAGGCAATGTGCCTGATGCATCAAGGTCCGCCACCTGAAAGTTGCCCGTGTAAGACCCGCGGTAACAGGCATAGTCAAAATCGGTGGCGTAGAAACACAACCTCATTCCAGCTTTGAAATTCTGAACTTTAACCGAATGTACTTCATTGCAGTTGGGGCGTATGTCATTGGGGAGAAACTCTAGGCTGCAATGGCGCCCAGAAAAATTCTTTTCGGGGTAGAATTCCAACTCCATAGGTGGCGCAAGCGGCACGGGATAGAAATTCTCTACCGTTTCCCTGCGTTCGTTAAAGAGGCGCGCGACATCATGATGTGCCTCAGTCCCAAGAGGAATGCCCTGATACGTCAGCCGAGGGTTTGAGTGGTACGCAACGCCCGGGCACGTTGGCGAGCAGCCGTACGACATCTGCGTGCGGAACCTGGGCGATCCTGTATATCGATAGCCATACATATAGGGCGGATCGCCCTCCTCCTTACCTTCCTTCCAGTTATGGCTGGCGCCCAAGTTATGACCGAGTTCGTGAGCAAGCGCGTCGGTACAACTAATGACCGAGTGAGCCCGGGCTTTACTCGACGCAAGCCAGGCCTGACCGCATAGCGCAGTCGCTGTAGAATACATCGACACCATATCCGCTCCCAACGCCTCTCTCCTGCGCAAGACATTCCCCGCGAACGGTTGGGCTAGACGGATATCATTCAGTTGCTGTTTGTAATCTCTTCCGGTTTCGTCGTAAGGCTCATCAAAAAAGCCGGCCAGTTCATATGTGATCTGCACGTCACTGTTTTTCATGTACTGGTTAGCAGTGAAAAGCGCCAGGGCGAGTTCAAGCCGATAGTAGGGGCTTTTGGCCCTTCGTTGATCAGTGGCCAGAAACATCACGCGTATTGTGCTGTGCGCGGACTGCGGAACTTTCCCTTGGGTTTCATCGAGCGCCTGCCCTGCTGGGTCGACGAGGGGTTCGCCTTCCGCAGGAAGCTTGGATTCATCAACCTTGATCAGCACATACTGACCCGAGCCGATTGAATCCAGCCGATAACGCTGCCCTTCGACAATTACGCGGCCCGCCAACTTGTCACCCTCACGCACCAAAGAGAGGTAGTAAAGCGGATCGTTTTCGATCTCCGAAGCAGATGCCGCATGGGCCGCTTTCCATGCCGACGGCTTGTAGCCCACCCAACCGTCAATACCCGGTGTGATGGTGGTGAAATCGCGTAAATGAAACTGCGCGGTTTTACCGTCCGGTAAGCTCACCGCCAAATCCTGCGTTTGCTGGCTGATAAGTGCCGGGTTGATCTTCACCAGCGTAAACTCTGCGTTCGCAGGGTCGGCCAGCAATGTGGCCAGGTTGCCGCTAGCCGTGTCTAGCAGGCCCTTGCGCGTAGGGGTGGGTTCTAGGGTGAACAGTTGGGCTGGGGTACTTGTGGCTGCAGTGACGGTGGGACCAGAGGACGAACAGCCCCCAAAAAACATCACTGTTGAAGCCAGCAGAATCCTGTTCCAGATTGCCGTTTTCACATTGCCGCTCCTGAGGACATTCATCACCCTCAGCAGATCATTACCCCAGCTTTACTGTCACCTGACAGAAATGCCAGGTGGATGGATGTGCAGGAACACGCAGTTGGTTTAAAACAAAAAAATAACCCCGGAAAGCCGTGAGCATCCGGGGCCAAGAGCGAGCAACATCCACTGTGCATGATTGAGGGTGACCAAACCCTCGTGGACCGTGAATGGATGCAGTCTGCTGGCTTCCCGGCACCTGCAATTAGCCGGGAGCGACCTGTTCTTAGCCAAACCAGCCATTGCGACATTCTGCCCTTGCGGGCGTGTCGCTGCAGACACAGAATCGGTCGTAAATCACAGCAGCACTCTCTTAGCGATAAAAGGGACAACAGCCATGATGCATGCGGATTTGATAGACCAGGACGACCTGGCAGGCCACCTGCGCGCACGCGGGTTCGACATTCCCGCCGGGGCCAGTGCCGAGCAGGCCTGCGAAGCGGTGGTGCGCGGGCTGACCGAGCCCAATGCGCGGGCGCTCAAGGGCATGGTCGAACAGATGTACACCGGTAGCGCGACGATCTTGCCGGCGGTTCGCCAGGCCATCGACAAGCAGCTGTTGCCGGCGCTGGCCCAGTTCAGCCGCCGCGCCTGATTTCGCCAGTTCCGGCCCTTTCGCGGGGCAAGCCCGCTCCTACAGGGAAATCACCATCCGTGGACGGGTGGATAACCTGTAAGAGCGGGCTTGCCCCGCGAAGAGGCCAGTACAGGCTTACGCAGGTTCGGCCAGTTTCTCCAGCTCAACGGTCCGGTCGAACAACCGTGCCAACCCCTGCTGATGAGTCACCCCCACCACCGTACACCCCGGCAATTCCCGCCTGAGCATCTCCAGCAACGACCGCGCACTCTCGATATCCAGCTGGCTGGTCGCCTCATCCAGGTACAAGGTATCCGGCCGATACACCAGCGCCCGCGCCAGGCTAAGCCGCTGCTGTTCGCCCCCTGAAAACACCCGCTCCCACTCCTGCTCGTCATCCAAGCGGCCACTGAGCCCGACTTTGGACAATGCCTCCAGCAGCAATCGGTCATCCCCAACCACTAACTGTGGATAAGCCAACAACCCACGCAAACTCATGCGCGGCAGGTAAGGCTTCTGCGGCAACAGCAAGCTGCGCCCCGGCGGCAACTGCCACTCGCCCAGGCAGTAAGGCCACAGCCCCTGCAAGGTCCGCAGCAAGGTCGACTTGCCCAGCCCGCTGCGTCCACCCAGGCGCACCCATTCGCCCTGCCCGACGCGCAGGTCGAGTGTTTCCAGCAGCACACCACCATCAGGCTTGCACAGCGTCAGCCCCTGGGTGCACAGGCAGTGCCCCTGTGGCGCCGCAAGCACTTGCTGGCGGCTCGCGGCAATCGCCTGCTCGAACTGCTCCAGCCGCTGCAATGCCGCACTCCAGCGCACCAGCTTGTGATAGAGCTTGATGAACCAGCTGAGCGAGCCGTGCACAGCGTTGAAGGCACTGCGGATTTGCATCAGCCCACCCAGGGTGATGGTCTTGGCCATGAACGCTGGCAACGCGGCGAACACCGGGATGATCAGGCTCAGACGCTCGTAGGAGACGGTGAACAGGCTGAGGTTGCGCTCGCGCCCCATCAGCTGCCGCCAGTTGTCGGCGATGGCGCGAAAGCGCGTGGCCAGGTGCTCGCGCTCGACGGCCTCGCCCCGGTACAGCGCGATCTGCTCGGCATGGTCGCGCTTGCGCAGCAGGCTTGCGCGAAAATCGGCCTCGCGATGCTCACGCTCGTAGTTCAGTGCATGCAGCGGCCTGCCGATCAGGTGCGTCAGCAGGCTGCCGGCCAAGGTGTAGGCCAGAACGATCCACACCAGATAGCCATGCACCGTGAAGGTCTCGCCGAACAGGCTGAAAGTCTGCACACCCGACAGGTTCCACAGGATCAGCATGAACGCGCCAACCTGCGCCAGGTTGATCACCAGGGAGGCCACCAGCTCGATGCTCAGGCCGACCATCAGATCGATGTCCTGGGCGATGCGCTGGTCGGGGTTGTCCGGCTCGCCGGTCAGCCCCAGACGGTAGAACGCCTGGTCGGCGAGCCAGGTGTCGGTCAGGCGCCCGGTCATCGCCTGGCGCCAGCGCAACTCCAGGCCTTTGCGGATGTAGTCCATGGCCACGATGATCAGCACATAGCTGCCCAGGTACAGCGCGTATTCGCCGACCAGGCCATACAGCCCCGCCGTGTCGAACGCGGCCAGGGTGTCATAGAAGGTCTTGCTCCAGCTGTTGATCAGCACATTGATCTGCACCACCAGCAGCCCCAGGCCGATCACCGCTGCCAGCATCAGCCAGGCTGGCCATTGCCGGCGGCTGGCCCAGAACGGGCGACTCAGGCGATAGAACGTACGCAGGGTTTTCACATCGCCTGCTCCAACGCCGCAGGCGATGGCAGCACGCGCAGTTGCACCTGATTAGCACGAGGGAACAGCTGTTTCGCTTGCTGTTGCAGCGCTGGCAGGCTCAAAGCTTCAGGCAGTTGCGTCTGAGTCTGCAAGTAGCGCGGGTCATGCCAGCGGCGGTCACTCAGGATCAGGCGCTTGAACTGGGTTTGCGGGTCTTCGCGGCGTTTGCTCTCCTGGCGCTGGAACTCGGCGCGCTCACTACGCAGCCATTGGGCATCCGGATGCAGCTCGGCCAACGTCTGCTGGGCCATGGCCCACAGCTCGTCGACCCGCGCCGGGTCGCAGGTGAAGCTCAGGCTGCTCTCGATGCGCTGGGTGTCGGCATTCAGTTCGCTTTCGAACCGCAAGCGATACACGCCGGCAGCCTCACCCCGCAGCTGGGCTTTCAGCCGCTGGTTGGCCAGATCGCGCAGCACCGCTACCCGTGCCGCCGCTTCCGGGCTCCAGGCCTGGGGCTGATAGCTGCTGGCTTGCAGAACGGCACGCGGTTCCAGCGCGATCGCCAGGTCATCACGACGCTGGCCGGGCTGTTGCAAAGCCTGCTGGCTACCCAACGGCGCTGTACGCGGGATGGTCGCGAGCAGTTCACCGACCATTTTCTCCAGCGATTCCGGCGCCGTGTCCGCCATCAGGTAATAGGTCACCGGCGCACCCGCCAGGCGCTTCCAATCGGCACTCAGCTGTTCGGCGCTCAGTTGTTCAAGGGCGTCGATATCCGGTGACCGCCAATGGTCGAGGCCGTACTTGAGCACACGCTGCCGGCTTTCCTGCAGCCCGCGTACGTCAGCCGGGCGGCTGCGCAGGCGTTGCAGCAAGGCATCGCGCGTGGTGCTGAACACTTCCGGGTCGATGCTGGCCAGTTGGCTTACCCGATAGCTCTGCATCAGCGCCAGCAGTTGCTCCGGTGCTGCGCCAAGGTTGAGTTGCAGGCGCTGGGGCTGCTGGTCGAAGCCAAGCGTGGCGTGCTGTTCCTGGCGCCAGGTTGCCAGAGCCTGCTGATCCATCCCGGGCAGGCCGCTGTGCATGGCCAGTTGCGCGGCCATCTGCAAGCGCCACGCCGGGGTACCGGCAAGGTGATAGCCAGCGGACGAATCGACCTGCAGTAACCACTTGCCTTCCGGGCCATTACGCTTGAGCCAGACCAGGCGATCACCGTTGCTCAGTTGCCAGTACTCGACCTGCTGTTCAGGGAAAACCTTGCGCTCAACGATGCTGCCAGTACCCACCGCTGGGGGCATGACCAGCCTGGGCGGCGCAAGCGCAACCTTTGCTTGCCGGGCTGGCGCGCTGAGTGCGCGAGCGGCCAGTTCGGCCTGCTGCTGCTCAACCTCGGCGACACTCGGCAACACCACGTCGGCACTGCCTGCGGCGCTGAACTGCAGCACCCGGTCCGGACTGGCGAGCCAACGCCGCAGGCGCGCATCGAGATCAGCGCGCTCGATGCTACCCAGCACCTCAAGATAGCGCTCGGCGACAGCCTGGCGTTCGCTGAGCGCATTGCCCTGCACGGCAGCATTGTTAAGCTGCTCGACCCATTGTTCGAAGGTACGCAGCCCGTGGTTGGCCAGCGTCTTGTCGCCCAGCTTGCGAATGTGTTCGCGCTCGCGCTGCAGATCTGCCTGGGTGAAGCCGTGCTGGCGCAACCGCTCGATCTCGGTCAGCAATTGCTGCAATGCCTGGGCGTGAGCCTGGCCTTGGACACTGGCGGCGACGCCCAGCACACTGGAATGCTCGCCGATCAGGGTCTTCTGCACGATCAGGCTGCCCACACCAGGCTCGCGCGGCTGGCGGCGCAGGCTGTCGAGCATGGCGGCCAGGGTCATGCGGTCGATCAGCCGTTCGCGCAAGGCGGCACGCGTTGTGCCGCGGCTGTCGGGTTCGTGGGCGCGGAACAGCATCGCCACCTGATTGCTGCCCGACTGCGGGTCCTGCAGGCGGAATACCTTGAGCTTGTCGTCCAGCGGCAACTCACGCTGCTCACGGCTCGGCACTGCACCAGCCTTGGCCGACCCGAAGGCCCGTTCGATCTGCGCCAGCATCACCTGCGGATCGAAGTCGCCCACGGCTGACAGCACCATGTTGTTCGGCAGGTACCAACGCGCCTGATAGGCCTTGAGGCTGTCCAGGCTGGCCGAGCGGATTGCCGCTTCGTTGCCGATGGTGCGGTGCCCGGGATAGCGCGAGCCGACCCGCTGCGAAGCGGTGCGTTGCTCATTCATGCGTTGTGCCACGCCCAGCCCGCCACGCCATTCCTCGATCACGATCGGGCGCTCGCGCTCCAGGTCCTGGGCGTTGTAGTCACCGTCGAAGGCCAGATCGGCCAGCGCCTGCAATGCCTGCGGGGCCTGGCGAACGCCAGCGGGCGGGCCGATCAGGTATTGGGTGCGCTCGTAGTTGGTCACCGCATTGAAGTGGCGGCCCTGCACCCAACCCAGGCCGGTCATGCGCTGGCGCAGGTTCTGGCTGCCGCCGGCGCGGCTGTGGAAGGTCAGGTGCTCGACCATGTGCGCCACGCCGACCTGGTCGTCGGCTTCGTCCACCGAGCCGGCCTTGACCGTCAGGCGCAGGTCCAGGCGGCCGGTTTGCGAAGGTTCGCGCACCAGGCGATAGGCCAGGCCGTTGGCCAGTTGGCCATGCACCACCTGGGCATCCCAGGGCAGAGGCGCGTCGGGTTCGTTCACTGTGGCGCAGGCGCCGAGCAGCAGCGGGCCGAGCAGGCCCGCGATGAGCTTGTTCATCAGGTTATCCACGGTGTTGTTATGGGGTCAGAAGCGGTAGCCGACTTCCAGCCAGTACTGGCGGCCGACTTCGTAGCTCACCAGGCTCACCGACTCACGGCTGGTGATCTTGTTGACCTTGTCGGTGACGTTGGTGATATCGACGTTGACGAAGAACGCCTGGTCCTTGCCGGTGGGGATGTCCCAGGCCAGTTTCATGTCCCAGGTCGGGGCCGCCGGCGTGGCCACGGTCTCGTAGCGGCTGAGCACCTCGCCGTCGACCTCGATGTCCTCATCCAGGTTGACGACCTGGTCGTACGCACCGCGATAGCGCAGGAAGTTGCTGATCGACAGGTTCCACTGGGGGATGTCGGTGATGGTAGTCAGCCGCGCGGTCCAAGGCCGGTTGTAATCGCTGCCCGGCAGTTCGTTGTAGGGGATGCGCTTGCCGTCGAGCACCACATCGTTGCCGGCCAGCTCGTCACCGTCCAGGCCGGCCTCGTAGGTCGAGCCGTAGCCACTTTTCGTCCGCGACCAGTCCAGGGCCAGCTGCACACTGGTGCTGGTGCCCCTGAAACGCAGCGGCTGCATCGGCGTGACGGTCAGGCTGAGGTTCTCGGTTTCGCTGGTGCCGGCGTTGAGGTAGGCGTAGTAGTCCTTGCTGTAGCCCTCCGGAATATCCTTGGCATCCAGGTTGTAATAGGGCCGAGTGCGGTAGATCTGGCCCTTGCCCTTGCGGTTGACGTACTTGAGCTGAAACTCGGTGTCGAACCAGCGCTGGTTGAGCCCCAGCATCAATTCATCGTCATAGGGGATGTCCATGCTGGAGAACTTGCTCATGTTCTTGTTCTGGCTGGACAGGACCCAATCGCTGGTCTGCGTGGCGCGGGTATAGCGCGAGGTGAACTGCTGGCGGCCATCGGCCAGGCGATACTTGAACAGGTTGCGGCCGTAATAGCGGTTGGCACCGAACACCAGTACCGTGCTGCGGTCGCCGAAGAAGTCGTAGTCGCCGGCAAAGCGTGGCGCCAGGCTTTTCTTCTCCATGTAGTCGTCGCCCTCGAAGCGCAAACCGGGGCGCAGGGTGAGGTTGCCGTAGCCGATCTCGTCCTGCGCGAACAGCGCGTACTTCTTCTGCGTCATTTCGATCTCGCCGGCGCCGTAGACCATCATCGCCGAGCCCCACTGGCGGTTGTTGCCGTTGAGCAACTGGCCGTTCGAGCACCAGCGGTCGCCGCCGCTGCACAGGCCGTTGTCGCGCTTCAAGGTGGTGATCGACAGGGCGTCGTCCTCACGTTCCCAGCTCGCCCGCTGATAACCCAGCTCCAGGCCAGTGGTCAGGCTATGCGCGGCCGCGCCGAGGCTGAAGGTCTGCCAGTCGGCCTTGAGCTTGTAGTCGAGGCTGCGCTGGGTCTGGTACAGGCTGCCGAACCCACCCTCGGCGCTGCGCGCGTTGCTGTCGTCAGGGTTGCCCCAGTCCTTGGTGTCGGACCAGTACCACTTGATCTCTTCATTGCGATCGGAGTCGCGCGAGGCATACAGGTTGCTGACCGCCAGTTGCTGCGTCCAGCGCGCGTTGTCGCCCTCGTAGATGGCCTTGAACGAGCCCTGCCAGCCACCATTGATGTTGGTGTAGCCCGAGTCGCGGTAGTCCTCGCGGTAGTAGGTGTTCTCCTGCGGAGCGTAGACGATCGAGGTGTCCAGGGTCAGGCGGTCGCTGACGTTCCAGTACGTTTTGAGCAGGAAGTTGTCCAGCGCCCGGGTCTGCTCCTGTTCGTTGTCGTTGTCAGGGCTGTTGTAGCCGTTGGCATAGGTGCGCAGCGGCAGGTACGAGCGCTTCTGCGAGAAGTTGAACAAGGCGCCGAAATCGTCGGTGAAGTGCCCTTCGAGCGTGCCGCGCAGGGTGGTCTTGGTGAACTCGGGCTGGTTCTTCTCGTTCGACGAGGTGTCGAAGGTTTCCTTGTTTTCCCGGGTGATGTGGTAGCTCGTCCACTCCGAGCGGGTCATGGCGTAGGACAACTTGCCATGCAGGTCGTGGCTGGGGCGACGGGTGATGGCATCGACCACGCCGCCATTGAAGCCACCGTACTCGACCGGCACGTTGCTGTCGTAGACCTTGATCTCCTCGAGCAGGTCGGCGTCCAGGGCGATGCCGTGCGAACGGCTGGGCGCCGAGTCGAACTGGCGGGTTTCGTTGTAGCCGTGGGCACCGGGGTCGAGGTCGTTGTTGATCGAGATGCCGTCGATCATGAAGTTGTTCTGGTAGAACTTGGCGCCGTTGATGCTGATGTCGGCAGGGTCGATTTCGCCTGGCGTGTTGGAGCTCTTCTGCGCAGTGCTGAACTGCACGTTGGGGTGCATCTGCAGCAGGGTGGTGATGTCGCCGTTGGCACCAGGGAAGGCCTGGATCGCCTTGCGGTCGATGACCTTGGCGCCCATGTAGCTGTTCTCTTCGGTGTCGCCGAGGATCACCGTGTTGTGCAGTTCGACGGCACCGTTGTCGGCCTGCAGCAGGCGAAACATCAGGGTGCCGTATTCGTAGTCCCAGGTGATGCCGGTGCCCAGCAACAGCTGCGCCAGCGCAGCCTCGCTGCTCAGATGGCCACTGACGGCGGTGGACTGCTGGCCTTCGAGCAGGTCCGGGTCGACCGACACCTGCAGGCCGCTTTGCTGGCCGAAGGTGATCAGGGCGATGGCCAGTTTCTGGGCCGGAATGTCGAACGCGTGGACCTGGGCCAGTTCCGAACCTGGCTGGGTCGCTTCTTCGGCAGACGCAGGCAGCATCGCCAGCACACTGCACATGCCGAGCACCCCGGCCCCCGCCACAGATTTCAGGCGCAACGACCAACCCCGCGCACCGCGCGGCTTCCGGCTTGTTGTTTGAGTCATCCCACATCCCCGCCCCGGACAGTCGCCGGGCAGCAAAATTGAATACGAATCGATATCAGTTGTTGCGCGCGAGGGAGAAGACGGGGCAGTGCGGGGAATTTTCAGGAAATTGTGAAATTATTTTTTTGGGGATCGTGGTGGGTTTTAGAAGGGCCCGTTTTGAGTGCTCTGGCGCCTGTGAGATCGAGCGCCGCCCGCGCGGCGCTCGATCTCACAGGCGCTGAAAATCTCACGGTGAACACACGGAGGCCCCCGCTGATCTCAAGGCTTACCGAGCACCAACAGCCAGGGCCCATAACTGCGCACTTCTCAACCATGCGGCCGGATCACCGCGCGCAAGGCCGTCTCAGGCTTGCGCAGGTCATAAACCCCAGTGACACGCTTGTTGCCAACGCTTCATCGCGCAGCACCACCTGTCCCGGCAGGTATTGCGCCAGCACCTGCACCACCTCAGCCACACGCTGGTCATCGGCGATCAACTGCGAAGCCTGTCAGCGAGATCGGCCATCGATAAACGTAACGTTTATAGCCGAGCCCTTCAAAAGCCGCCAAAATCCAGCTAGAAACTATAATCCCGTCAACTCATGCAGATGTAAAGCAAGGCAACAAAATGCCAGCCAACCCAAAACGTGTGGAAGGCCCCAACTAGCTGAACTGGATGTAACAAGGAAGATCGAGTAAATGGACTTTTTAAACAGGATCCCAACATGGGACGAAATAGAGCGAAATCTTGAAACCAAATTTGGCGAGTTAAACCAAGGCATTCAAACGTCTTGGCATGATACTACCCACAGCTGGGATGGATTTACACGACGTTTAAACCATCAATTTGATCGAGCTTATGGGAGCATAGGAGGAGATCGAATTGATGCCGTCCGCGAGGCACTTTACCGCGCAGAGCCTATTTTTTTAGAGCGAGTCAGGCAACATTGGTCAGCGATTAACATAAACCAGATAATCGACATACTTCGCACGCTTGCAAAAGAAGTATCCATGATTCTTGGAGGCAGCATAGCCATTGGTTCCATTGTAGGCGGGGCTGCTGGCTCACTGGCGTTTGGTGCAGGAGCAGCTCCCGGTGCGATTGCCGGAGGCGCTATTGGACTGGAAGTTGGCAATCTCGTACTTGTCGGCTTAGGCTTATCAGCAATCACTGAGTACTTCCTTCTTGGAGCACCTCAATGCCTAGCCACACTTCAAGATGGTATTATTACTGCCTGGCAGTCCGAGGATGGATTACCGAGTGGGCTTGATCCAACCGGAGGATCTGCAGCTCGACGAGAGGAGATGATAAGCCGAGCCGCCAACCAACTGGCCAGAGGACAGGAGCAACTGATCCAATTGCTACTCTCTGCAATAGTCGCTTACCTATTGCGCGGTCCGATCAACTCCGGCATTTCCAACAGCATGGAAAGCATTGCTTCTAGAAGTCTGAATTTCCAGGCTGAACTGACAAACAGCGCACTAGCCTCTTGGCTAGGCAAGAACCAGATCGCAATATTGTCGCACCCGGAACTGCAGCCACCATCAGGACAAGCCTTAACAAAAATCAGGACATCAACCGAATTTGAGGCCCCAAAATGGGAGAACGTTCGATTTAGAGCCGATGGTGATTTCGGGAACCTACCTGCACTGAGACAGCTGTATGTCCGAGAAGTTTTCGATCTGCAGCAACGTGTAGCCGCAATGAGAGGCTCGACAGAGAGCCTTGAGGCGATTGCAAAATTCGCCTATTCCTCCCGCACAAAAATCAAGTTAAAGTACAGAGAGTTTACACCTCCAGACCTTTTGAAAACAATTGACGAGCGCAACATAGGAAAATACGGCGACAAACTCGGACCAACATTTGAATGGCTTGTTGAAAAAGGCAAGTCTTTTGAGCAAATCATCGAGAGCGCAACTCGCTCCGGCGGTGGAGACTTATTTTAATGAATAGCCTAAGACTGGACGCTTTAAACATAGAAACCATGCACTCTGGGCGAGCCTGCCTCAATTTAACTTCACACATAAATTGGGATGACTTCCCGGAATATGCAAAAGCAGTACTTAATCTACTTGATGGCAACATCGATAAAAAAACTGACGCTATCGACATAAGAGTATGGGAGGTGACTATTGACAAAGAAAGATTTTATCTGACCTACGATGACTTCCCGGTGATGGTTTCCATTGAGTCCTTGAGCTCAAGAGGGGACGTATTACTATCCGACTTCAAGATCAAACTTGAAAGTTAGGCTACCTAGCAGTGCGATGTACTATGTAATTCTCTAGAGAGCCCTCTCTGCGCCGAGGCTCTCTCCCCCTCTCTTAGCTAGCGGCGCCCTATATCATCAAGGCTTCGCTGATACCAACAGCCAAGGCCCATAACTGCGCACTACACCCCCATGGGGCCGAATCACCGCTCGCAGGGCCGCCTCAGGTTTGCGCAGGTCATACACGCCAGTGACACGCTTGTTGCCCAACGCCTCATCGCGCAGCACCACCTGTCCCGGCATGTACCGCGCCAGCTCCTGCACCAGCTCTGCTACGCGCTGGTCATCGGCAATCAACTGCCCCTGACGCCAAGCCGCTGCCTGCGAAGGCACGAAGGTTTTTACCTGTACGATGCCCTCGACATAACGCAAGCGCTCTCCGGCCGTGAGGGCATCCGAGAGCACATGCCCATCAGCAGCATCTTCTACCCGCACCGAGCCATGCTGCACATCCACCCCCGCCCTGCCCGGCCGCAGCGCTACGTTGAAGGCGGTGCCGGTCACCGTCACCTTGATCGCATCGGCGCGCACATGGAACGGCTTGGCCTTGTCGGGCTTGACCTCGAAGAACGCTTGGCCCGTGAGCAGCTTCACGTCGCGATGACCGCCGGAATAGTCCACGGCAATGGCTGTGTCGCTGTCCATCTGCACCACGCTGCCGTCGGCCAGGGTGATATCGCGGGTTTCGCCCTGGGCGGTGCGGTAGTCGGCTTGCAGACGCAGGCTCAAGGAGGGCGCGACGGCGATCAGCAGGCAGGCCGCAACAGCAGCGCCCAGCCACCAGCGACGCCGCCGCGCAGGTAGTTGCACCACCGGCGCCTTGGGCCATTGCTCGGTGGTGGTCGGCGCCAGCTGCCCAGTGAGCTGCCAGACCCGCTCGGCCTTGCGATAGGCCTCGGCGTTGGCCGCGTCGCTCGCGCACCACTGCTCGAACTCACCGCGCAGCAGCGGATCGTGCGGGGCCTGCTGCAAGCGCAGCAACCAGTCCAGGGCCTGCTCGCGGCGACGGGTGATGAGGTCTGCTGACGTCATGTCGGGCAAGGCTCCTGGGGGCTCGAAGGTGCGAAGGCCGCGAAGGGTCGCACAGAGTCGCCCCGTTCAGCAAAAGACGCGGCAGCCTGGTGTTTTTTCACAGGTCATCCTCCAGCCGCGCCATGCAGTGGCTGAGGGCGTCGCGCACCAGCTGGTGCACCAGGCTGACCGAGACGTTCAGGTGGCTGGCCACCTCTTGCAGGGTATGACCGCCCAGGCGGTGCATCTCGAAGGCCACGCGGGTGCGCAGGGGCAGTTCTTCAAGCGCGCGGCTGATGGCGCTGAGTTCGTTCTGCTGGGTGACCGCCTGTTCGGGCGATGCACTGCTGGACGGCAACTCGGCGAGGATCTCGTCGCCGCCAGGCTGGGCCTTTTCGGTGGCACTGCGGCGGGTCTGGTCGAGGGCCAGGTTGCGCACGATGCGGTACAGGTAGCTGGCCGGGTGGCGGATGTCGGCGTCGTCCTGCTGCCGGCTGAAGCGCAGCCAGGCTTCCTGCACCACATCCTCGGCACGCGCGCGGCAGCCGACGATCGGCGCGGCATAGTCGAGCAATGCCGCCCGATGGGCCAGGTAGAGCTGGAGTTTGTCGTCCGCCACGGGGTGGTATGCCAGAGTGTTTCGGGGGCGGCGATGTTACCCGTAGTCGAGAATCATTATCAACCAATGTATTTATATTGCCAGTGCGGGCCTCTTCGCGGGCGCGCCCGCTCCCACAGGGACCGCACAAGTCTCGAGGATTGCACCTTACCTGTGGGGCGTGCCCGCGAAGCAGGCGACTCGGTATCAGAGCCTTACGCTGGCAAAAGTCGACTCGTTGCGCGCCTGGCTCAGGGCCGCCATCGGCCCACTGTGCGGCGACAAGGTCATGGCCTGCGGAATCGGCATCATTGCCACCTGCTGCGTGGTGTTGGAGCCCACGCGCTCATCACGCGGCGGAATGCCGAAGTACTCGCGGTAGCATTTGGAGAAGTGCGGCGTGGAGACGAAACCGCACACCGATGCCACTTCGATGATCGACATGGGTGTCTGTTTGAGCAGCTGCCGGGCGCGGATAAGGCGCAGCTTCAGGTAGTAGCGCGACGGCGAGCAGTGCAGGTACTTCTGGAACAACCGCTCGAGCTGGCGCCGCGACACCGACACATACACCGCCAACTCGTCCAGGTCGATCGGCTCTTCCAGGTTGGCTTCCATCAGCGCGACGATTTCCTGCAACTTCGGCTGGTTGGTGCCGAGCATGTGCTTGAGCGGCACGCGCTGGTGATCCTGCTCGTTGCGAATGCGCTCGTAGACGAACATTTCGGAAATGGCCGCCGACAGCTCGCGGCCGTGGTCGCGGCTGATCAGGTGCAGCATCATGTCCAGCGGCGCGGTGCCGCCAGAGCTGGTGAAGCGGTTGCGGTCGAGGGTGAACAGCCGGGTACTCATGTTGACCCGTGGGTAGGCCTCCTGCATGGCGGCCAGGCATTCCCAGTGCACGCTGCAGTCAAAGCCGTCGAGCAGGCCGGCACAGGCCAAGGCCCAACTGCCCGTGCACACGGCACCCAGGCGCCGCGACTGACGCGCCTGGGCTTGCAGCCAGGTCACGTGCTCGCGGGTCACGGTGCGCTGAATGCCTACACCGCCGCAGACGATCACGGTGTCGATCGCAGGGGCGCTGTGCATGGCCGCGTCCGGGGTAATCTGCAAACCATCGCTGGCCCACACTTGGCCGCCATCGACCGTCAGCGTGTGCCAGCGGTACAGTTCGCGGCCGGACAGCTGGTTGGCCATGCGCAGGGGCTCCACAGCCGAAGCCAGGGAAATCAGGGTGAAATTGTCCAATAGAAGAAACCCGATGGACTGGGGTGCTGTGCGGTTCTGGGACGGGGTCCCGGAGGTGTAGGACGTCATCGCGGTTTCTCCTCACACAAATGCTGGATGTGCCTCAGGCGGGCACTCATTTTCTTGTTATTGCCCCCGCCACATGCCGGGGGGTGGGTGACCATTACCTACGCAAACGCCGTGCCTGAAATTGAATGGCCATCCAAAAAAACCTGAAAACGACCCCTTTGTCAGGCAAATCATAGGCTTTGGAGGTGCTGGCCAAGTTGTCTCAAACAGCCGTGCTAGGCGCCGTGCGGGTAACGGCTGAGCAGTTTGGTGACACGCCATGGGGCAGTTGCCCAGAAACGACACTGTTTAGTGTCACCGACAAGCCCCACACTGATTACGACATCCGGCAATTGACAGATTCGAGCGCACCATAAAGGAGCATTGGCAGGCATTTTGCGCTGCCTTGAAACGCGAGGGCCTCTTGCCGGGTTCAACCGCCAAGAGGCCCTGGGTGCCTACTGGAACATCAGCATTCGATGGCACTGACCGCCAGGCCACCGCGGGAGGTTTCCTTGTACTTGTCGTGCATGTCGGCACCGGTGTCGCGCATGGTACGGATCACCTGGTCGAGGGAAATGAAGTGCTCGCCATCGCCACGCAGGGCCATTTGCACCGCGTTGATGGCTTTTACCGCAGCAATCGCGTTGCGCTCGATGCACGGCACCTGCACCAACCCGCCCACCGGGTCGCAGGTGAGCCCCAGGTTGTGCTCCAGGGCAATTTCCGCGGCGTTTTCCAGCTGCGCCGGGGTCGCGCCCAACACTTGCGCAAGGCCGGCAGCGGCCATGGCGCAGGCAGAGCCGACCTCACCCTGGCAGCCTACTTCGGCGCCGGAGATGGAGGCGTTCTTCTTGCACAGGATGCCGACCGCCGCAGCGCCCAGGAAGAAATCGGTAACACTGGACTCATCCACCTCATCGCTGAAGCGCATGTAGTAGTGCAATACCGCCGGGATGATGCCCGCCGCGCCGTTGGTCGGCGCCGTCACCATGCGCCCGCCTGCGGCGTTCTCTTCGTTGACAGCCAGCGCGAACAGGTTGACCCACTCCATGGCACTCATGGTCGAGCCGATCACGTTGGGCTTGCCGATTTCCTGCAGGCTGCGATGCAGCTTGGCGGCGCGGCGGCGCACATTGAGCCCACCGGGCAACGTACCCTCGTATTTCAGGCCGTTGTTGACGCATTCCTGCATGGCTTGCCAAAGCTTGCGCAAGCCGGCGTGAATCTCTTCTTCACTGCGCCAGACCTTTTCGTTGGCCATCATCAATTGCGACACGCTGAGGTCGTTTTGTTTGCACAGCTGCAGCAGCTCGGCGGCGCTGTTGAAATCGTACGGCAGCACCGTCTGGTCGGCATCCAGCACACCACTGGCGGCCTGCGCGGCATCCACCACAAAGCCGCCACCCACCGAGTAATAGGTGTCACGGTGCAACTCGCCCTGCTCGCCTTCGGCAATCAAGGTCATGGCGTTGGGGTGGTAGGGCAGGTTCTCGTCCAGCAACAGCATGTCGCGCGCCCACACGAACTCGACAGGCAGGCGCCCGTCCAGCTTGAGGGTATTGGTTTCGCGCAGGTCGGCGATGCGCGGCACGATCTGGGTCGGGTCAATGGCGTCTGGCCACTCGCCCATCAGCCCCATGATGGTGGCGTTGTCGGTGCCGTGGCCGACGCCGGTGGCCGACAGCGAGCCATACAGGCGCACCTCGACCCGCCGTACCCGTTCCAACTCGCCGCGCTCGCGCAGCCCTTGAACAAACAGGGCGCCAGCACGCATGGGGCCGACGGTGTGGGAGCTGGAAGGCCCGACACCGATCTTGAACAGGTCGAACACGCTGATGGCCATTACCGAATCACCTCTTGCTGGGCTTGTCTGTGCGCGCCATGCGCACGGCGGGGTAGCTGCTAGGCTCAAGCAGGGCCGCCTTGAATTGCCAGCATCATCGGGCTTTTACCGGCCTTCTCGCCGTCTGCAACCGACGCCATTTTGTCCAGCAGCGCCGCACGGTTTTACTTGGGGAATGGCCCCGATACGCCGTTTTCCAGCGGCCTGGTGACGCAAAAATGCGGGCGAGGGGCTGGAAAAATCCATAAGCGACATCGCCCATACTGGATACGACCCGTTCCGTACTGGATACGACCCTACCAGTAGGCGATTGCCCGGCGGTGGAGGATTATCGAAAGCGACTCGTAAAGCACGGCCACGCATCCTGCCCTCTGCAGGCCTGGTCGACCGGACCGTCAGAACGTCCGGCGACCCACGCGAACCCGAAGACAAAATCTCAGGAGTCCACCCATGAAAGGTTCACCCTCGCTGTTGCTGGTTGCATTGCTGTCCGCACCGTTGCTGGCTCAAGCCGCCGAGCCCGAGCAGTGCCAGACGGTCCGTTTCTCCGACGTCGGCTGGACCGACATCACGGTCACCACTGCGACCACCAGCGTTGTGCTCGAAGCACTGGGTTACAAAACCCACACCACCATGATCTCGGTACCTGTGACCTACAAGTCGCTGGCTACCGGCAAGGACCTGGATGTGTTTCTCGGCAACTGGATGCCGACCATGGAAAACGATATCAAGCAGTACCGCGACGCCGGCACTGTGGACACCGTGCGCGCCAACCTTGAAAACGCCAAGTACACCCTGGCCGTGCCCCAGGCGCTGTATGACAAAGGCCTGAAGGATTTCAGCGACATTGCCAAGTTCAAGCAGGAGCTGGGCGGCAAGATCTACGGCATCGAACCCGGCAACGATGGCAACCGCACCATCCAGAGCATGATCGACAAGAACGCCTTCGGCCTGAAGGACGCCGGCTTCAAGCTGGTGCAGTCCAGCGAGGCCGGCATGCTGTCGCAGGTCGACCGGGCGCAGAAACGTGGCGAAGCCATGGTGTTCCTGGGCTGGGAACCGCACCCGATGAACACCCGCTTCAAGATGCAGTACCTGACCGGGGGTGACGAATACTTCGGTCCCGACTTCGGCAAGGCGACCGTATACACCAACACCCGCAAAGGCTACGTGCAGGAGTGCAGCAACGTTGGCCAACTGCTGAAGAACCTGTCGTTCGAGCTCAAGGATGAAAGCACCATGATGGGCTACGTCCTGGACGACAAGATGAAGCCCGAGGCCGCTGCCAAGAAATGGCTCAAGGACAACCCAGGCAAGCTGGACACCTGGCTGGGCGGCGTGACCACCGTGGATGGCAAACCCGGCCTGGAGGCGGCCAAGGCCAAGCTGACGCAATAACGCAATTCGCCATAGCGCTACCTCGGGGCAGGACCGTGCCTGCCCCGGGTTGAGTTCAATCTATGCAGGTGGAAGCTCGCTATCATGCTTATCGATCAGAAAATACCGCTGGGTCAGTACATCGCCTCGTTCGTTGAATGGCTGACCCTGCACGGCGCGAATTACTTCGACGCCATCGCACAGGGCCTGGAGTTCATGATCCACGGCGTCACCAGTGCCTTGACCTGGTTCAACCCGTTCGTCCTCACCGCCCTGTTCGCCGCCCTGGCGCACCTCATCCAGCGTAAATGGTCGCTGACCGCATTCGTCGCCCTGTCGTTCCTGTTGATCCTCAACCTGGGTTACTGGCAGGAAACCATGGAAACCCTGGCACAAGTGACCTTCGCCACCGTGGTGTGCGTGGCCATCGGTGTGCCGCTGGGCATCGTCGCCGCGCACAAACCCATGTTCTACACCGCCATGCGCCCGGTGCTCGACCTGATGCAAACGGTACCCACCTTCGTGTATCTGATCCCCACCCTGACGCTGTTCGGCCTGGGCGTGGTGCCAGGGCTGATCTCGACCGTGGTGTTCGCCATTGCCGCCCCTATCCGCCTCACCTATCTGGGCATCTGCGACGTACCGCAGGAGCTGATGGACGCCGGCAAGGCGTTTGGCTGCTCGCGCCGCCAACTGCTCACCCGTATCGAACTGCCGCATGCGATGCCCAGCATCGCCGCCGGCGTTACCCAGTGCATCATGTTGTCGCTGTCGATGGTGGTGATCGCCGCCCTGGTCGGCGCTGACGGCCTGGGCAAACCTGTGGTCAACGCACTGAACACCGCCGATATTTCCCTGGGCTTCGAAGCGGGCCTGGCGATCGTGCTGCTGGCGATCATGCTCGACCGTATCTGCAAGCAACCGGAACTGCCGGTAAGGGGTGAAGCATGAGCATCATTCGTTTCGAAGACGTCGACGTCATTTTCTCCAACAAGCCACGCGAGGCGCTGGCACTGCTGGACAAAGGCCAGACTCGCGAGCAGATCCTCAAGCAGACCGGCCTGGTGGTGGGCGTCGAAAAAGCCAACCTGGACATCCAGAAGGGCGAGATCTGCGTGTTGATGGGCCTGTCCGGTTCGGGCAAGTCGAGCCTGCTGCGCTGCATCAACGGCCTGAACACCGTCAGCCGCGGCAAGCTGTTTGTCGAACATGAAGGCAAGCACATCGACATCGCCCACTGCACCCCGGCCGAGCTGAAAATGATGCGCACCAAGCGCATTGCCATGGTGTTCCAGAAGTTTGCCCTGATGCCCTGGCTGACGGTACGCGAGAACATCAGCTTTGGCCTGGAAATGCAGGGCCGGCCAGAAAAGGAACGGCGCAAGCTGGTCGACGAGAAGCTTGAGCTGGTGGGCCTGACCCAGTGGCGCAACAAGAAGCCGGACGAACTGTCGGGCGGCATGCAGCAACGTGTTGGCCTGGCCCGCGCGCTGGCGATGGACGCCGACATCCTGCTGATGGACGAACCCTTCTCGGCACTGGACCCGCTGATCCGCCAGGGCTTGCAGGACGAACTGCTGGGCCTGCAGGCCAAACTGAGCAAGACCATCGTGTTCGTCAGCCATGACCTGGACGAGGCGTTGAAGCTGGGTAGCCGTATCGCGATCATGAAAGACGGCCGGATCATCCAGTACAGCAAGCCGGAAGAAATCGTGCTAAACCCGGCCGACGAGTACGTGCGTACCTTCGTCGCCCACACCAACCCGCTGAACGTACTTTGCGGCCGCAGCCTGATGCGCAGCCTGGACAACTGCAAACGGGTCAATGGTTCGGTGTGCCTCGACCCGAGCGGCGACTCGTGGCTGGACCTGGGCGAAGGCAACTCGATCAAGCGCGCACGCCAAGGGCAAAACGGCCTGGAGATGCAGCAATGGGCGCCGGGGCAGTCGGTGGAAGGCCTGGGGCGTCGGCCGACGCTGGTGCATGCGGACATCGGCATGCGTGAAGCGCTGCAGATTCGCTACCACACCGGCAACAAGCTGGTGCTGCAGGAGAACGACAAACTGGTGGGGATTCTGGGGGATACCGAGCTGTATCACGCACTGCTTGGCAAGAACCACGGGTGATGCAATTGGGGCCGCGTTGCGGCCCTTTCGCGGGCACGCCCGCTCCCACAGTGTAGGAGCGGGCGTACCCGCGAAGGGCTGCCAAGCAGCCCCAATCAATGTTTCAGCGAACGACGATCCCGCGCGCTGCCATGTAGGCCTTGGCCTCCGGCACCGTGTACTCGCCAAAGTGGAAAATGCTGGCCGCCAACACCGCGCTGGCATGCCCTTGCACAATACCGTCAGCCAGGTGCTGCAGGTTACCCACCCCGCCCGAGGCAATCACTGGAATACCCAGCGCATCGCTGATGGCCCGGGTAACACCCAGGTCGAAGCCGCTCTTCATGCCGTCCTGGTCCATGCTGGTCAGCAGGATTTCGCCGGCACCCAGGCCCTCCATCTTCTTCGCCCATGCCACCGCATCCAGCCCGGTCGGCTTGCGCCCACCGTGGGTGAAGATTTCCCAGCGGGGTTCTTCACCCGGCCCGGACACCTTCTTGGCGTCGATGGCCACGACAATGCACTGCGAGCCAAAACGGTCTGCCGCCTCGCCCACGAACTCCGGGTTGAACACCGCGGCGGTGTTGATCGACACCTTGTCTGCCCCGGCATTGAGCAGGTTGCGGATGTCCTGCACGGTACGCACGCCACCGCCCACGGTCAGCGGGATGAACACCTGGCTGGCCATGCGCTCGACGGTATGCAGGGTGGTATCGCGGCCATCGACGCTGGCGGTGATGTCGAGGAAAGTGATTTCGTCGGCACCCTGCTCGTTGTAGCGACGGGCAATTTCCACCGGGTCGCCGGCATCACGGATGTTCTCGAACTTGATGCCCTTGACCACCCGGCCGTTGTCCACGTCCAGGCAAGGGATGATGCGTTTAGCTAAAGCCATGGAAGCTCCTGGGGGCAGCTGCAAGCTTCAAGCGGCAAGCTGCAAGATAAAGCAGTACGCGGTCCGGCTTTTCTCTTGCAGCTTGCAGCTTGCAGCTTGCCGCTCCTATTCAATAGTTGTCGCAGAAGGCCTGGGCCTCGGCCACGTCGAGGGTGCCTTCGTAGATGGCACGGCCGGTGATGGCGCCGATGATGCCAGGGGCCTTGGCGTCCAGCAGAGCCTTGATGTCACCCAGGTTGTGAATGCCGCCCGAGGCAATTACCGGAATCGAGGTGGCTTCGGCCAATGCCTTGGTGAATGGCACGTTGCAGCCTTGCATCATGCCGTCCTTGGCGATGTCGGTGTAGACGATCGCCGAAACGCCATCGGCCTCGAAACGCTTGGCCAGGTCGATCACCTGCACCGAGCTGACTTCGGCCCAGCCGTCGGTGGCGACGAAGCCGTCCTTGGCATCCAGGCCAACGATGACCTTGCCCGGGAAGGCCTTGCACGCCTCGGCGACGAACGCTGGCTGCTTGACCGCCTTGGTGCCGATGATCACATAGCTGACGCCAGCCTTGACGTAGTGCTCGATGGTTTCCAGCGAACGAATGCCGCCGCCGATCTGAATCGGCAGGGTGGGGTAGCGCTTGGCAATGGCAGTGACCACTTCACCGTTGACCGGCTGGCCTTCGAAGGCGCCGTTCAGGTCGACCAGGTGCAGGCGGCGGCAGCCACCCTCGACCCACTTGGCGGCCATGCTCACCGGGTCGTCGGAAAATACCGTGGAGTCTTCCATACGGCCCTGGCGCAGGCGCACGCAGGCACCGTCCTTCAGATCGATAGCGGGGATAATCAGCATGCTCTTTCCTTCGTCAATTCAAGCGGCAAGTTGCAAGCGACAAGCTGCAAGCAATGCGCGTCGTGTATTCGATAGGCGATCCAGCTTCGGCTTGCAGCTTGAAGCTTGCAACTTTCAGCTTTTTTCAAGCGCCCACAGATCGCTTTCGATGCTCTCGAACCGCTCCTTGAGGTGCAGCTGAACATCGGCAATCGCCCTGTTGTAGTAATGGGGTGCAATTTCTTTGCTGAACAGCTCAAGGACCTCAGCCACCTCGAAAGACCCCAGCTCCAGCTCGAAACGGTCTTCGAGGAAGCGTTTGAGCGTAGCGAGCGCGTCGCGCTCCTGCTCAGGGGCCAGGGTGATGATCGGGGCCTTGGTCTTTGACCTGCTCATTTACCAACGCCCGTCCCAGGCGACGAAATTCTGCAGCAGCTGCAGGCCATGGGTATGACTTTTCTCTGGGTGGAACTGCACGGCGAAGCGCGAGCCATCGGCCAGTGCGGCAGCGAAATCGACGCCGTAGTGGCCACGGCCGACCACCTGGCCCGGCTTGCCGGCATTGATGTAGTAGCTGTGCACGAAATAGAAACGTGCGCGGTCCGGAATGTCGTGCCACAGCGGGTGGTGGATGGTCTGGCTGACTTCGTTCCAGCCCATGTGCGGCACCTTCAGGTGCTCGCCGTCTTCTTGCAGGTCTTTGCCGAAGAAGCGCACCTGGCCGGGGAACAAACCGATGCAGTCGACGCCGGTGTTCTCCTCGCTGTGTTCGAGCAGTGCCTGCATACCCACGCAGATGCCCAGGAACGGCCGGTCCTGGCTGACTTCGCGCACCAGGCTGTCGAAGCCCAGGCGGCGGATTTCGGCCATGCAGTCGCGAATCGCACCTACCCCAGGGAACACCACGCGATCCGCCTCGCGGATGACCGCCGCATCACTGGTCACCAGCACTTTACCGGCACCGACGTGCTCGAGCGCCTTGGCCACCGAGTGCAGGTTGCCCATGCCATAGTCGATTACGGCTACCGTCTGCATTTACAGGCACCCTTTAGTGGACGGCATCTGGCCGGCCATGCGCTCGTCCAGGGTGACCGCCATGCGCAGGGCACGGCCGAACGCCTTGAACACGGTTTCGATCTGGTGGTGAGTGTTGTGGCCACGCAGGTTGTCGATGTGCAGGGTAACCAGGGCGTGGTTGACGAAGCCCTGGAAGAACTCCTGGAACAGGTCGACATCGAAGCCACCGACGCTGGCCCGGGTATACGGCACATGCATTTGCAGGCCTGGGCGGCCCGAGAAGTCGATGACCACGCGCGACAGCGCTTCGTCCAGCGGCACGTAGGCGTGGCCGTAGCGGAAGATGCCCTTCTTGTCACCGATGGCCTGGGCGAATGCCATGCCCAGGGTGATGCCAACGTCTTCGACGGTATGGTGGTCGTCGATATGGGTGTCACCCTTGCACTCGATATCCAGATCGATCAGCCCGTGGCGGGCGATCTGGTCCAGCATGTGTTCCAGGAAAGGCACACCGATATCGAATCGGGCCTTGCCACTGCCATCGAGGTTGATCGAGCACTTGACCTGGGTTTCCAGGGTATTGCGCTCGACGGAAGCCTTACGTTCGACCATCACCAGCTCCGCAAAATCATTGGGCGAAAAGGGTGCCATTATAGGCCCAGAACGCGCCAGCTTGAAACGCGGATGACATATGGCAAAGCGAGCAATGACGGGGGGTTGATAGCGCTACAGGTCTATACAACCGGGTGAAGGGGGCTGCTTTGCAGCCCATCGCGACACAAGGCCGCTCCTACAGGCCCCACCGTGTTCAAAGCCTAGGGTGGACCTGGGGGAGCTGGCTTGCCGGCGATAGGGCCGGTACAGCCGGCAAATTCAGCCGGCTGTATCACTCATCAATGGAACAGTACCGCCGTCTTCTGCAGGGTAATCCACACCCCCCAGGCCAACGGTACAACCACCACTGCCCAGGCCAACAGCACCAGTGGCAGGCTACCAGGCGCGGCTTTCCACTCCAGCGAGCGCGCGCCATCGGCGCCCTTGTCATGGCTCAACGCCCGCTCGGCCGCCAGCTCGGCATCGCTCATGAAGTGCTTGTCGGCAACCGGCCGCACCAGCATGTTGCAGATAAAGCCCAGCACCAGCAGCCCGGCAAGGATATACAGCGTCATGTCATAGGCTGCCGCGCGTTCTACCCCGGCTGCCAGCTGCGACTCGCGCAGGTAGGTGATCAGCACTGGCCCCAGCACCCCTGCAGCCGCCCAGGCGGTCAGCAGGCGCCCATGAATGGCACCGACCATCTGCGTACCGAACAGGTCGGCCAGGTACGCCGGCACCGTGGCGAAGCCACCGCCATACATCGACAGGATGATGCAGAACGCCGCCACGAACAGCGCCACATTGCCCAGGTGGCCCATGTTCGGCACCAGGCTGTACAAGCCCACGCCCAGGGCGAAGAAAGCGAAGTAGGTGTTCTTGCGCCCGATGTAGTCGGAGAACGATGCCCAGAAGAACCGGCCACCGATGTTGAACAGGCTCAGCAGGCCGGTGAAGCCGGCGGCGATCGCGGCGATCTGCGCCAGCTGCGCGGCGTTCAGCTCGCTGAAGGTCAGCTCGTTGCCCAGCAGCTTGCCAGCGAACACTTCCTGCAGCAGCGGCGAAGCCATGCCGATGATACCGATGCCGGCAGACACGTTCAGGCACAGCACCAGCCAGATCAGCGCAAATTGCGGGGTTTTCCACGCCACGCTGACGTGCACGTGGCGGTCGGTGACCATGGTGTTGCCGGCTTTTTTCAGCGGCGCAGTCCAGCCTTCAGGCTTCCAGCCGGTGGGCGGCACGCGGTAGGCCAGGGCGCCGGCAGTCATGAACACGAAGTAGATCGCCGCCATGGCAACGAAGCTCTGCCACACCCCCACTTCCTGCGCGTTGCCAAAGTGGCCCATCAGTGCGGTGGCCAGTGGCGCACCGACCATGGCGCCGCCGCCAAAGCCCATGATGGCCATGCCGGTGGCCATGCCGCGCTTGTCCGGGAACCATTTGATCAGGGTCGACACCGGCGAGATATACCCCAGCCCCAGGCCGATACCGCCGATAACTCCAGAACCCAGCCACATCAGCCACAGTTGGTGGGTTTTGACCCCAATGGCCGAAATCAGCATGCCGCCACACCAGCACAGCGCCGATACCAGGCCGGCCTTGCGTGGGCCGGCGTGCTCCAGCCAGCCACCCAGCACGGCCGCCGAGCAGCCCAGGAAGACGAAGAACAGGGTGTAGATCCAGCTCAGCATGGAAATCGGCCAGTCGCATTCGGCGCTGAACAGGCGGGCCACGAAGCCCATGTCGGCCGCGCACGCCACTGGTGCGGTGATACCCAGGGCTTGCGACAGCGGCAGCCAGAACACCGAGAAGCCATAGGCCATGCCGATACACAGGTGAATGGCCAGGGCAGCTGGCGGAACCAGCCAACGGTTGAAGCCCGGGCGGGCGATGATGCGCTCCTTCGACAGGAAGCCTGGCGTACTCGCCGGGGCGCCCGTCGTGACGGTACTGGTCATGAACGTGATCCTTTTCTTATAGGGTGAGGGCAGGCAAAGCGGCGCAAGGTTAGCAGGATCGAGTCGCGTGAAAGCAATCTGATATCGTGTTTTTTTTGCTTGGCTGAATCGATCATGTCCCCCTTTTTAAGCCGTACTACCGACTAAAAGCGTAGGAAATATCCTGCATCTCTGGTCGAATACGCAGGGATATCCATGGCGGCGCTATACTCAGCCGCTTGAATTTCAAAATCGGACTACAAGGATTCGCCCATGAAAGCGTTCGGCAAAATCCTGGGACTGGGGCTTCTCGGGTTGCTGCTGATCATCGTGGCGCTGGGCTTCGCCCTGACCCACCTATTCGATCCCAACGACTATAAAGACGAGATTCGCCAACTGGCGCGCGACAAGGCACATGTCGAACTGACCCTCAACGGTGATATCGGCTGGAGCCTGTTCCCATGGCTGGGCCTGGAGCTGCACGAGGCCAGCATCGCCACCCTGGCCAAACCCAAAGAGCCGTTCGCCGACCTGCAGATGCTCGGTTTGTCGGTACGGGTACTGCCGCTGCTGCGCCGCGAGGTGCAAATGAGCGACGTGCGCGTCGAGGGCCTGAACCTGACCCTGGCCCGTGACGAACAAGGCCATGGCAACTGGGAAGACATTGGCAAACCGCTGCCTGCGCAGCCTGGCACTGCCACCGACGCGCCGGCCCAGGCCCCCTCCGAGCAGAAACCCGCGGCCGCCGACGGCAACGAACGCCCTGTCAAGCTGGACATCGACAGCCTGACCGTCAACAACGCCCGGGTGCAGTACACCGACGCCAAGACCGGCCAGAGCTACAGCGCCGAAAGCATCCAGCTGAGCACCGGCCCCGTGCATGAAGGCGCGAACATCCCGCTCAAGGCCAGTGCTTTTGTCAGTGCCAACCAGCCGAATATCAAAGCCCGCACCGAGCTGGCCGGCGAACTGCGTTTCGACCGCAAGCTCAAGCGCTACAACTTCGAGGACATGCGCCTGTCGGGTGAAACTTCGGGTGAACCGACCGGCGGCAAAACGGTGGCCTTCGTTGCCCAAGGCCAGCTGCTGGTCGACATGGCCGCCAATGTCGCCTCCTGGAACGGCCTGAAAGTCTCGGCCAACCAACTGCGCGCCCTGGGTGAACTGAACCTGCGCGACCTGGACAAGACCCCCCAGTTGAGCGGCGGCCTGTCCATTGCCCAGTTCGACCTGCGCACCTTCCTGGACGGCATCGGCCACCCGCTGCCGGCAACCAACGACCCGGCAGCCTTCGGCAAGCTGGAGCTGGTGACCCGCCTGCAAGGCACACCCAGCAGCCTGAGCCTGGATGACTTGGCGGTGAAGCTGGACGACAGCACGTTCAGCGGCCGCGTCGCCATCGAAGACTTCGCCAGGCAAGCCCTGCGCCTGCAGCTGAAGGGCGACAGCTTCGACGCCGACCGCTACCTGCCAGCCAAGAGCGAACAAGCCAAAGGCGCCACGGCGGCGCGCCAGGCCGAGGTCAAGCAACAGGAAGCCAGCGCTGTTGCCGGTGCCGGCACCACACCGCTGCCCAACGCACCGACCCAGGTAGCCTGGAGCGATGACAAGCTGCTGCCGGTCGACCGCCTGCGTACCCTGGACCTGCAGGCCGAGCTGGCCTTTGGCTCGCTGACCCTGGACAAACTGCCGATCGTCGACGCCCAGCTCAAGGCCAGCGGCCAGGGCGGCCTGTTGACCCTGCAAACCCTGCGCGGCGGCCTGTATAACGGCACCTTCGACGCCAAGGGCACGGTCGATGTGCGCCCTGCCGTGCCACAGCTGGGGGTCAGCACCCGCATACAACGGGTGCCGGTGGAGCACTTCATCAAGGCCGACGGCAAGGAGCAGGCGCCACCGGTCAAGGGCCTGCTGACCCTGACCAGTGATCTGACCGCCACCGGCAACAGCCAGAAGGCACTGGTGGACACGCTCAATGGCAGTGCAAACTTCACCATCAACGACGGTGTGCTGGTCAATGCCAACCTTGAGCAGCAACTGTGCCAGGCCATCGCCACCCTCAACCGCAAAACCCTCACCGGCGAGCCACGCGGCAAGGACACCCCGTTCCAGGAACTGCGTGGCAGCCTGGTGGTGCGCAATGGCGTTGCCAGCAACCCGGACCTCAAGGCACGCATCCCGGGCCTGACCGTGAACGGCCATGGCGACCTCGACCTGCGTGTACTGGGTATGGACTACAACATCGGCGTGATCGTAGAAGGCGACCAGCGTGCCATGCCGGACCGGGCCTGCCAGGTCAACGAGCGCTATGTGGGGGTTGAAGTACCGCTGCATTGCCGCGGCCCGCTGGAGCTGGGCGCCAAGGCCTGCCGCCTGGACCAGAACGGCCTGGGCAAGGTCGCAGCCAAGCTGGCCGGTGACCGCCTGAAAGACAAGATCGACGAAAAACTCGATGAAAAACTCGGAGACAAAGTGAGCCCGGAATTGAAAGACGCGCTCAAGGGGCTGTTCAAGCGATGACCCCCGAGCAGTTCTCCAGCGCTGTGCTGGACTGGTACGACGAACACGGCCGCCACGACCTGCCCTGGCAACAGGGCATAACCCCGTACCGGGTGTGGGTGTCGGAAATCATGTTGCAGCAAACCCAGGTCAGCACCGTACTGAACTACTTCGACCGCTTCATGCAGGCGCTGCCGACCGTGCAGGCGCTGGCCGAAGCGCCCGAAGACGAAGTGCTGCACCTGTGGACCGGGCTGGGTTACTACACCCGCGCCCGCAACCTGCAAAAAGCCGCGAAGATCGTCGTGGCGCAACATGGTGGCGAGTTCCCGCGCAGTGTCGAGCAGCTCACCGAGCTGCCCGGTATCGGCCGCTCCACGGCCGGTGCCATCGCCAGCATCAGCATGGGCATCCGCGCGCCGATCCTCGACGGCAACGTCAAGCGCGTGCTGGCCCGCTTCACCGCCCAGGGCGGCTATCCGGGCGAACCGAAGGTGGCCAACCAGCTGTGGGCCACGGCCGAGCGTTTTACCCCGCAGCAGCGCGCCAACCACTACACCCAGGCCATGATGGACATGGGTGCCACGCTGTGCACGCGCAGCAAGCCCAGTTGCCTGATCTGCCCGCTGCAACGTGGCTGCGAAGCCCACCTGCACGGTGAAGAAACCCGCTACCCCGAACCCAAACCGCGCAAGGCGCTGCCGCAGCGCCGCACGCTGATGCCACTGCTGGCCAACCACGAGGGCGCCATTCTGCTTTATCGGCGCCCGTCCAGCGGCCTGTGGGGTGGCTTGTGGAGCCTGCCAGAGCTGGACGACATCGCCCAACTCGACGACCTGGCCTACCAGCACGGTTTGCGCCTGGCCGGCAGCCAGGCCATGGATGGCCTGACCCACACCTTCAGCCACTTCCAGCTGGCGATCGAGCCCTGGCTGGTGCGTGTCGCGCCGCTTGGCGAGCACGTGGCCGAGGCTGACTGGCTCTGGTATAACCTCGCCACCCCGCCGCGCCTGGGCCTTGCCGCCCCGGTGAAAAAACTGCTTAAGCGCGCGGCCGACGAACTGATTGCAGGAGATGCCTGATGACCCGCACCGTGATGTGCCGCAAATACCAAGAAGAACTGCCAGGCCTGGAACGCCCGCCCTACCCCGGCGCCAAGGGCCAGGACATCTTCGAACACATCTCGCAGAAAGCCTGGGCCGACTGGCAGAAGCACCAGACCATGCTGATCAACGAGAAGCGCCTGAACATGATGAACGCCGAGGACCGCAAATTCCTCCAGGCTGAAATGGACAAGTTTTTCGCCGGTGAGGAATACGCCCAAGCGGAAGGCTACGTGCCACCCTCGGAATGACCCCACGAACCGTAAGCGACGGAATTAATTTAAAATTTTTTGAAAAAGTCGTTGACGGCCCGGGAGAAAATCTATTTAATTCACCTCGTCGCCCAGATAGCTCAGTCGGTAGAGCAGAGGATTGAAAATCCTCGTGTCGGCGGTTCGACTCCGTCTCTGGGCACCACCTTCAAGCTTCTGGTGGTTGCAAAGTTACCCGAAGCGACAACAAGAAACCCGCCAAGTGCGGGTTTTTTGTTGTCTGCGGTTTTTGCTCAAGCTTTGGCAGCTAAAGCATTTCGCCGCCAAGGCCCCATAAGCTTTACCCCACTGAGCGTGGCAGCACTTCGGCATGGAGCCGAACGCCAAGCGCCGCCATTACCTTCATGATGGTCGCCAGGCTCGGATTACCTTCAGCAGACAAGGCCTTGTACAACCCTTCCCGCGTGAGCCCAGTATCACGTGCCAACTGAGCCATACCACGAGCGCGAGCGATATCACCCAAGGCAGCAGCGAGCAGTGCAGGGTCGTTTTCCTCCAGACAGGCCTCAAGGTACAAGGCCATGTCCTCTTCAGTTTTCAAATGGTCCACAGCGTCCCATTTGGTCAGTTTGATGTTTGTCATGATGGTCTCCTAGAGGTCACGAGCCAGCTTGAGCGCAGATTTGATATCCCTGGCTTGGCTAGATTTGTGCATGCTGTTTGTGCGGGGGGGCCTGCCCTGCCCCCTCCAGCAGTTGCACTTGGGTTTCCTGGGCAACTGCGCTTCAATACGCGCACCTACCGAACACACCCAAGGATTCAAGCCCTCATGGCCACCCCTACCAAGCAACAAAAACGCGCCAAGCGTGCCGCCAGCAAGGCCAAGCAGAACCGCATGGTACGCAGCGGGCAGGCGGTCAAGGCCAGTGCCGGTGACAGCGCCAGCGTCGAGCAGGTGTACAACAAGGCGATGGAGTCGGGCAGCTACGACGCCATGTTCACCAAGATGAAGGAAGCACAGGAGAACGGCGGCCTGGTGCCGATGATTTCGGTATTCCTGGTAGACCCGCTTCTGGCGCTGGTTCTCAAGGGGCACAAGGAAGAACACGCCACCGACTATATCGTACTGGTGTTCACCGCCTACCGCGCGTGGCTCGACGGCGCCGATGAAGAGGCGACCATGGCCTGGCTGGAGAGCGATGAGTTCCAGGCGGCCTATGTAGCGGCCTCCGAGCTGGTGGCCAAGCAGCAGCAAAAACAGTTTGGCTGACAGGGCCATGTAGCCTGTACCGGCCTCTTCGCGGGCTCGCCCGCTCCCACAGGTCAAGCCAAGCCCGAGGGCAACGCCGCCCCTGTGGGAGCGGGCATGCCCGCGAAAGGGCCGGCCCAGGCAACAAAAAAGGCCGCACCCCCTCTCAGGACGCGGCCTTTTCAGTGCAGCCAGCGTGGATCAGTTATCCAGCGCCACCCGCCCGGCAGCTTCACGCTTGCGGTGCACCAGCAAGCCAGCCGCCACCACACCAATGCTCAGCAGCGCCGTTGCGATAATCTCGGCACGGTGGTCCTCGCGCAGGGCCATCACCACCAGAATCGCCACGATGAAGGCAATGGTCGCCCAGGTCAGGCCCGGGAACAGCCACATCTTGAAGGTGATCTTCTCACCACGGGCCTCACGCTGTGCGCGCATGCGCAGTTGCGACACGGCAATCACCAAGTACACCAGCAGCGCAATCGCACCCGAACTTGCCAGCAGGAACTCGAACACCTGGGCCGGGGCCACGAAGTTGGCGAACACGCACAGGAACGCTGCAGCCGTGGACAGCAATACCGCCACATGCGGCGTAGCGGCCTTGGTGGTGCGCTGGGCAACAGCCGGGGCATCACCGCGCTTGCTCAGCGAGAACAGCATGCGCGAAGAGGTGTACAGCGCCGAGTTCAGGCAACTGGTCACCGCAACCAGCACCACGATGTCGACGATCAACTTGGCATTCGGCACGCCGATGCGGCTGAGCACGGTCTGGTAGGAACCGGTTTCGGCCAGCGCCGGGTCGTTCCACGGCACCAGAGCCACCACCAGGAAGATCGAAACCAGGTAGAACAGGCAGATACGCCAGATCACCGAATTGGTCGCGCGGCTGATCTGCTTGCCCGGGTCTTTCGATTCGGCAGCGGCGATAGTGACGATTTCCGTACCCATGAACGAGAACATGGTGGTGAGCATGGCCGCCAGCACAGCACCCAGGCCGTTCGGCATGAAGCCCTGGGTGTCGAACAGGTGGCTGGCACCGCTGACCTGGCTATTGGGCACAAAGCCGAACATGGCCGCGCAACCCACAGCAATGAAGCCGATGATGGCCAGCACTTTCAACAGGGCGAACCAGAACTCGAACTCACCGTAGTTCTTTACGCTGCACAGGTTGGTCAGGGTCAGCGCCAGGGTGATGACCAGGGAGAAGGCCCACAGGTCTACAGCCGGGAACCAGGCATGCAGAATGGCCGCAGCGGCGTTGGCCTCAAGCGGGATTACCAGCACCCAGAACCACCAGTACAGCCAGCCAATGGTGAAGCCGGCCCAGCGCCCGATGGCACGGTCGGCATAAGTAGAGAACGAACCGGTGTCAGGCGAGGCGACCGCCATTTCACCCAGCATGCGCATCACCAGCACCACCAGCGTACCGGCGGCGGCATAGGCCAGCAGCACGGCCGGGCCGGCGGCCGCGATGGCGTGCCCAGAGCCTACGAACAGGCCGGCACCGATGACGCCAGCAATGGACAGCATGGTCACATGCCGTTGTTTGAGCCCCTGAGCGAGGTCATTGGAATTGTTACCGCTCATTGAAACTACCTTTGTAAGGAGTGGACCACTGCGACTGCGGTTACGGAGCGCGCCTGGGGTTGGACTAGGCGTCGCTGCAATCGGCGGTTTCCTGCTGGCAATAAGCGCGCCAGGTGCGCAATGCATTCGTCAGAATGCTCTCAGGGCCTTGCACGGCGTGGTTTGGAGGGCATTCGGCCAGGAAGTGACCGAAAGGCCGCTAATAAGGCAGATTACTGAAATACCCACTTACAAACGCACCAAAGGTGCCCCTCGGTAACACCCGTGCACCGCTGCAATGCAAAAAAGTGCAACCCACAGGTACAACCAGGAATACCTGATAGGCCTCCGCGGTCAAACCCGCTGCTGCAAGGGGCGCGCAACCTGGAACGTCGGGTTTACCGGCGAATGGTCTAAAACCGCTTCCATGAGCTGGCCAAAGCTGGCACCATCGCGCCTTTTTTCATCAAGGCACTGGTGCTGGGCGACACCTTCGCAGACATCTGCGCGACGTTACGCTGTAGCGATGCGACAAACTGCCCCACCAGCGCCCACAGTCCCCGGCGACCCTGTTGGCCGTCATAATGCCGCTATGCTAGCTTGGCGCACGCCAGGAAGGCCGCCAACAGCTGGGAACGCACCCGTACACATGAGGACCGCACATGGCTCAGGCCACGCCCGCGCTGGAAATCCGCAATCTGCACAAACGCTACGGCGAGCAGGAAATTCTCAAGGGTATTTCGCTGACCGCTCGCGACGGTGACGTGATCTCCATCCTGGGGTCGTCAGGCTCCGGCAAGTCCACTCTGCTGCGCTGCATCAACCTGCTCGAAAACCCGCACCAGGGCGAAATCCTGGTCGCTGGCGAAAGCCTCAAGCTCAAGTCCGCCAAAAACGGCGACCTGATCGCCGCCGACAACCGCCAGATCAACCGCCTGCGCAGCGAAATCGGCTTTGTCTTCCAGAACTTCAACCTGTGGCCGCACATGTCGATCCTCGACAACATCATCGAGGCGCCACGCCGTGTACTCGGCCAAAGCAAGGCCGAGGCTGTAGAAGCCGCCGAAGCGCTGCTGAACAAGGTTGGCATCTACGACAAACGCCACAGCTACCCCGCCCAGCTTTCCGGTGGCCAGCAACAGCGCGCCGCCATTGCCCGTACCCTGGCCATGAAGCCCAAGGTCATCCTGTTCGACGAGCCAACCTCGGCGCTCGATCCGGAAATGGTCCAGGAAGTGCTTAACGTTATCCGCGCACTGGCCGAAGAAGGCCGTACCATGCTGCTGGTGACGCACGAGATGAGCTTCGCCCGCCATGTGTCCAGTGAAGTCGTCTTCCTGCACCAGGGCCTGGTAGAAGAGCAGGGATCGCCGCAACAGGTCTTCGAAAACCCGACCTCGGCGCGTTGCAAGCAATTCATGTCCAGCCACCGCTAACGGAGCAATACATGCACACCTACAAGAAGTTTCTCCTGGCAGCTGCTGCCACGCTGGTGATGTCGGCGAACGCCATGGCCGCAGAAAAACTGCGCATGGGTATCGAAGCCGCGTACCCACCGTTCAACAACAAGGATGCCAGCGGTAATGTGATCGGCTTCGACAAGGACATCGGCGACGCCCTGTGCGCCAAGATGAAGGTCGAGTGCTCGGTCGTGACCTCCGACTGGGACGGTATCATTCCGGCCCTCAACGCCAAGAAGTTCGACTTCCTGGTGTCGTCGTTGTCGATTACCGACGAGCGCAAGCAGGCTGTCGACTTCACCGACCCGTACTACTCCAACAAGCTGCAGTTCATCGCACCGAAGAACGTCGACTTCAAGACCGACAAGGCCTCGCTCAAAGGCAAGGTCATCGGCACCCAGCGCGCCACCCTGGCCGGCACCTACCTTGAAGACAACTACCCGGGCGTAGACGTCAAACTCTACGACACCCAGGAAAACGCCTACCTGGACCTGGTGTCCGGCCGCATCGACGGCATCCTGGCCGACAAGTACGTGCAGTACGAGTGGCTGAAAAGCAAAGACGGCTCCAACTTCGAGTTCAAGGGCGAGCCGGTGATGGACAGCGACAAGATCGGCATTGCCGTGCGCAAGGGTGACACCCAGCTGCGCGACAACCTGAACAAGGCCCTGGCAGAAATCAAGGCCGACGGCACGTACAAGAAGATCAACGACAAGTACTTCCCGTTCAGCATCGAATGATCCGCCCTGACCTGCGCGCCCCTGCGGCGCGCAAGTCCCTAGAATGACCTGCCCATGAATATCGACCTGCACGGATTCGGTCCGGCCATGATGGCCGGCACCCTGATGACCGTAAAACTGGCGCTATGCGCCTTGCTGCTGGGCCTGGTTTTGGGCCTGCTTGGCGCCCTGGCCAAGACCTCTTCGATCAAGCCGCTGCAATGGCTTGGCGGTTTCTACTCGACCCTGGTGCGCGGCGTGCCCGAGCTGCTGTGGGTACTGCTTATCTATTTCGGCACCGTCGGGCTGATGAACACCCTCGGCGAAGCCCTGAACATGCCGGGCCTTGAGCTCAGCGCCTTCGCTGCGGGGGTGATTGCCCTGGGCCTGTGCTTCGGCGCCTACGCCACCGAAGTGTTCCGCGGGGCGATCCTGGCGATCCCCAAGGGCCACCGTGAAGCCGGCCTGGCGCTGGGCCTGTCCAAAGGCCGCATCCTGTCGCGGATCATTTTGCCGCAAATGTGGCGCATCGCCCTGCCCGGCCTGGGCAACCTGTTCATGATCCTGATGAAAGACACCGCCCTGGTGTCGGTGATCGGCCTGGAAGAAATCATGCGCCACGCGCAAATCGGCGTGACCGTGACCAAGGCACCGTTCACCTTCTACATGGTCGCGGCCTGCATCTACCTGAGCTTGACGATCATCGCCATGACCGGCATGTACTTCCTGGAAAAACGCGCCGCTCGCGGCTTTGCGAGGGCCGAATAATGAACTGGGAAGTCATCTTCAAATGGCTGCCACGCCTGGCTGAAGGCGCCGTGCTGACCTTGGAGCTGGTGGCCATTGCGGTGGTTGCCGGGTTGATCCTGGCCATCCCGCTGGGCATCGCCCGTTCCTCGCGCCACTGGTATGTGCGCGCCGTGCCGTTCAGCTATATCTTCTTCTTCCGTGGCACGCCGCTGCTGGTACAGCTGTTCCTGGTGTACTACGGCCTGGCGCAGTTCGATGCCGTGCGTTCCAGCGCGCTGTGGCCGTACCTGCGCGATCCGTTCTGGTGCACGGTGCTGACCATGACCCTGCACACGGCGGCCTATATTGCCGAGATCCTGCGTGGTGCCCTGCAATCGATACCCAAGGGCGAGATCGAGGCCGCACGGGCCCTGGGCATGTCGCGGGGCAAAACGCTGTTCTACATCATGCTGCCGCGCGCTGCGCGCATCGGCCTGCCGGCGTACAGCAACGAAGTGATCCTGATGCTCAAGGCCAGTGCCCTGGCCAGTACCGTGACCCTGCTGGAACTGACCGGCATGGCCCGCACCATCATCGCGCGCACCTACCTGCCAGTGGAGATATTCTTCGCGGCCGGGGTGTTCTACCTGGCGATCTCGTTCTTGCTGGTGCAGGGCTTCAAGCTGCTGGAGCGCTGGCTGCGCGTGGATGCCAGCCAGGGCCGTTGATCGCTCACCGACTGCTTCGCGGGCACGCCCGCTCCCACAAGGTATAGCGCCATATTCAAGGCTGGCGCTGTACTTGTGGGAGCGGGCGTGCCCGCGAAGAGGCCCTTAAAACCTACACACATCTACCCATGGCCAACTACCTCCACAGCGACCAGCTAAGCACCCGCTTCCAGGCCCTCGACCAGTTCCTGATCGAGCACCAACAGCTGTGGAAACCGCGCCCCTTCACCACCCTGCAACTGGACTGGGAAACCACCCACCCCGAGCTCGCCGCCCACTTGCGCAAGTCCTCCCTGGCAGATGCAGAACACCCCGACGCTGCCGATTTGTTGCCGGCCCCGTTCCCGCAACTGGCCCGGCAAGCTGAACAGCTATCCGCCCTGGGCAACCTCCCGGCAACCGACCTGCGCCCCGCCGCCCACCGCTTGGACGTAGCGGTTCCCGGCCGCAAGTGGCAGCAGATCGAAGCCTTCGCCAGCCACCTGGCCTTCCGCAACCAGCCCCGCCACTGGCTGGACTGGTGCTCGGGCAAAGGCCACCTCGGCCGCCGCCTGCTGCAACCCGGCCAGCAACTGACCTGCCTGGAATACGATGCCGAACTGGTCGCCGCTGGCCAAGCCCTGAGTGCGCACCATCACCTGCCAGCCGTACACGTACACCAGGACGTGATGGCCGGCGACAGCGCCCGTCACCTTGACGGTGCAAAAAGCGTGGTTGCCCTGCACGCCTGTGGCGACCTGCATGTACGCCTGTTGCAGCTGGCCAGCCAGCTAGGCTGCCGGCAACTGGCCGTGGCGCCGTGCTGCTACAACCGGATCGCGCTGCAGCAGTACCAGGCGTTATCCACAGCCGCGCAAGCCTCCCGCCTGCAACTGTCGCTGGACGACCTTGCCCTGCCCCTGAGCGAAACCGTGACAGCCGGCGCCCGCGTGCGGCGCCAGCGCGACGCCTCCATGGCCCGCCGCCTCGGTTTCGACCTGCTGCAACGCCAGCAACGGCAACATGACGAATACCTGCCCACACCTTCCCTGCCAGTGGCCTGGCTGGAGAAACCCTTCGAGCACTACTGCCGTGACCTGGCGCAGCTCAAAAACCTGCCGCTAAGCGGCAACCCTGATTGGGCAGCGCTGGAAGCCGCAGGCTGGCAACGCCTGGCCGAGGTACGCAACCTGGAGCGGGTGCGTAACCTGTTCCGCCGGCCGTTGGAGCTGTGGCTGGTGCTCGATCGTGCCCTCTTCCTGAAAGAGCAGGGTTTCGACGTGCGGCTGGGGCTTTTCTGCGACTATCCACTGACCCCACGCAACCTGTTGATCCTTGCTGAACGCGACCGTTAGCCGCAGCACAACCTGTGGATAACTCTGTGAACAAGCTTGTGATTACCTGTTGGAGCCAAGCGCTATTTCAACCGCTTGGCTTATTCCGCCGCGCACCTGCAGCCCAGCAAAAACAGGCATTTGCGCAAAGACAAGCGGTGTAGCGATGCGGCATGGCTTTCGCTGAAGCTGCGAATGCCACTTGTGCATAAACATTTCTTGTGGTTAGCACAGGGAGCGCATGCGGGGCCCTAGTGCGCCTTGTTCTTGGCGATTTCGATATCGTTCATCAGCGCCTTGGCCATGTCGCACAGGTAATCGGCAGCACCCAGGAATTTATGGTCGTCTTCCATATCGCCCTCACGGACCAAGTGCTTGATGTAGCCCATCAGGATGGAGACATGCTCATAGGCGGCATCGACCGGGATACCGGGCTCGACGCGGAGCAGATTGAGGGAGGGGTTGCCGGCGGGGAGGAAGGTTTCTACGCCTACGGTGGTGATGGGGTCAGTAATTTCTTTCTTCATGGCAAAACCTTATTCGGGGAAAAGGGACTGCCAAAAATCTTTCTCACGGATTTCAGGTGGCAGCCGTACGCGGGGTGAGAAACCGGTCGAATAAGGAAGCCCGGCCAGACCGAAGTCTGCCCACGTACGGCCGCCATAAAGGGGTAGCGCATTATTCGAAGCAGGGTTCTCACACCCGGTCGCCTGAGCGACCCGGAAACGTTATCCGTGAGCCATTTTCCCGACAACAGCGATACTTCGGCGGCGCGCGTAGGATACGTCTGAAGCCTACAGATCCTGAAGCCTTCAGGTCCCAGGTTCAGAATTTTCGTACCTGCAGGCTAATCGATAAGTGTAGGAGCGGGTTCACCCGCGAAGAGGCCCTCCCAGGCAATCCCATGCTAAATCCACCCTCATCGGTGTATCATCCGCGCCCCAAATCATTAAAAAGTGAATCGCGCGCTGCCCAGCGGCCCTGCGATCTTCTGGCATTGCGCCAGATTCGACATTGGACCCACCCCATGCCACTAACCAAACCCCTCGCCCTGCTCAGCTTCGCCCTGGCCCTGACGGCCTGCTCCCAACACCCAGCGTCGCACCCCAGCGACAACCTGGGCTGGAACCACCCCGGCATGCAGCTGGGCGGTGACAACGGCCTGCCCATGCGCACCGAAAGCCCCTGCCGCAAGCGCGGCTGCGACAACGACAAGCTGTTTTTCAACCCAGGTAAAAGCGAGCCGAGCGTCACCACCCTGCACCGCGGTTGGTAAGAAATTTCTTCTTTTAGGTCGGTGACTTAGCTCTTTTACGAACAATCGCAACGAAGTGGTTTACAGGCGCCAACCGATCGCTATAATGACGCCCCATTGCCGGTATAGCTCAGATGGTAGAGCAACTGACTTGTAATCAGTAGGTCCCGGGTTCGATTCCTGGTGCCGGCACCATACGCTGTACTCAAAAGGCTCACCGCAAGGTGGGCCTTTTTTGTTTCCAGCCCACGCCCCAGAGCCCCGCTCAACTCGCTTGATGCAGGAGCAACTGTCTTTCTCAAAATTTGAAAAGCCTGCGCGATTCATTGTGGGAGCGGGCTTGCCCGCGAAGCAGGCGACGCGGCGTCTGGCACCGGTTCCGCCGGTGTTCGCGGGCCGCTCCTTCGGGCGGTGTATATCGGGCGGTGCCGAGCCGCAGATATGTGCCCACCACCCACCAATGTAGGACCCTTGCCTCGCGATGGGCTGCGCAGCATCCCCAGCAATCTCAAGTGGCGCATTGTCTGACCATCAAGAAAAGTCCCCACACACAAACGCTTTGACTTGCCCATCGAGCCCACCTAAGATTTTATCGTAAATTTTAGATATTTCTGCTGAGGCAAGCCCATGCCGCTTCAATTCCATGAAAGCCCCTTCCACGCCACCCACGATGCAGAAACGGCCAGCAAAATGGCCTTGAAAATGGACCTTTCCATCTTTATTACCGACTGCATCAAAAAAATGGGCCTCAAACAACACGAGGCGGCCGCCAGGCTGAACGTAACCCAGTCCCGGGTATCCGAGTTGGCTAATGGCAAAATCGAGAAATTCACTTTGGACGCCATGATGGACATGCTGGACAAGCTTGGCTTTCGCACCAGCCTGAACCTTCCCACAGACGATGGTAGTTCACCTCCCCAGATCGTGATCACTCAAGCGCCGGGCGGCTAAATCCTGTACCCCATCTTGCGCAACTCGTGCTTGAGCTCCTTCATTCGCTCTTGGGCGACCTGCATCGCGTGCCGGTCGGACCTGTTGGTCGTTTTTACGAACGAATGCAGCACAACGACCATGTCCGCGAACTTGGCCACATACACGCATCGGAATGCCGGGCTGCCGTTTATGATGAGCTCGATCGCCCCCGCCCCTACTGATTCCGTCAATGACTTGAACGGCCGAACAGGGTCCTGGCCATACTGAATGCGCCGCAGGTCCTTGCCGAAATCGTCCTGAACGTCCTTGGGCAGTTCTTTGTACTCACGCTCCGCGGCTGCACTTACAAAGGCAAATTTTTTCAATGGTCTACACACGGCGAGATAGTGAGTTTGGGGGGCGGCATCGTTGCCAGAGGGTGGGGAATTTAGCGCAGTCGCTTGCAGTTGGTGGGAATAGAAATGTTGCACGGTTTAAGCTTGAAATATCGTGTTGCGTCCTACCTGCTGAAACGAGTTCGATCTCTAACTCGGCAACTTGAGGTGGCCTGAATGTGGCGTTCGTACAGGATGCCAAACTGTGAAAACGATTTCCGCGAACCGGGTGAATGCGGCATACGGGGCGATGGACTACGACACCTAAGTGGATATCTGCGGCCACGGGTTCCGAGCCATGGCGTGCAGTGCGCTGGTCGAGTTCGGGCTGTGGTCGGAGACGGCTATCGAACGGCAGATGAGCCACAAGGAACGCAACAACGTGCGCGCCTACACACACAAGGCCGAGTTCCTCGAAGAGCGCCGGATGATCATGACCTGGTGGAGCCGGTTTCTGGGGGCGAACCGCGAGGACCATGTGACGCCGCATGAGTTTGCCAAGCAGACAGGCGAGAACGTCACGAGTAAAACTCTAAATCCCCAACCTTCACGCACTATAATGAGAGACGCAAAGATTTCTTGTTATCTTAAACGGGCGGCTATATATAAAACGATAGCTTTAGAGATATTTCGATTAACCACTACATATAAATCATAGATTTTTCAATGACATATATTAATATTCGACTCCTGGTGCCGCACCATACGCAGTACTCAAAAGGCTCACCGCAAGGTGGGCCTTTTTTGTTTCCAGCCCACGCCCCAGAGCCCTGCTCAACTCCCTTGATGCAGGGGCAACTGTCTTTCTCAAAATTTGAAAAGCCTGTGCGATTCATTGTGGGAGCGGGCTTGCCCGCGAAGCAGGCGACGCGGTGTCTGGCACCGGCTGCGCCGGTGTTCGCGGGCACGCCCGCTCCCACAGGAACCGTGTAATCGTCGAGTCCTGCATTTTGGCTGTTGATCTACGCCCTCTTCGGCTGAGGCAGCACCAGATCCAGCCAAGGCTCGCCATTCCTGAGCATGGCCTTGAGTCGCACCAGGAAGATCCGCATGCAGGCCACGATAGCGACCTTGGCAAGCCGGGCTTCAAGCCGCCCCCCCTGAAATAGAGCGTTTGCCTACGGATTTTCCGCTGTCGTGGTTGAAGCTCTCATAGAACGATACATAACTGCTTGATTTAGCAGGGCCCTTGTGGGAGCGGGCGCGCCCGCGAACACCGGCGTAGCCGGTGCCAGCCACCGCGTTGGATTCTTCGCGGGCACGCCCGCTCCCACACCGACCGCGTCGCGCTTACGAATTGAGTTCTCTGCGCGACAGCGCAACTCGTAGGGCTGCGACGCAAGGCCGCCCCTGCATGTCAGAAGGCAGTGCTTACCGTCAGCGACAGGTTGCGCGGGTCACCGTAGATGCCGCCGGCATAGAACCCGTACTGGGTGTAGTAGTGCTTGTCGAACAGGTTGTTGGCGTTAAGGGTAACGCTGGTGGCATCGGTTACCTGGTACTTGGCCATGGCGTTCCAGATGGCATACCCCGACCAGTTCACATCGGTTGCACCGTTGCTCACGCCGTTGACCGGCTGGCCTGCAGGGCTGGAAATAGCGCGGATGTTGCTCTGCGCTGTTACACCGGCACCTACGGTCAGGCGGTCGAGCGGACCGCTCAGGCGGTAGGTGGTGGAGGCCTTGAACAGGTGCGACGGGTCGCTGCGGCCGTCGCTGTCGACACGGCGGAAGTGCAGGTAGGTATAGCCAGCGTACACGTTCCATTCAGGCGTCAACGCGCCTGCCACTTCCAGGTCGATACCGTCGGTTTCCACACCCGAGCCGGCCTTGTAGGCGCTGGCACCGGTCGGGGTGGTCAGGTCGCCATCGAGCACGGCTTTGTTTTCCTGCTTGGTGCGGAAGTACGCTGCCGAGGCGTTCAGGCGGCCGTCGAACCATTCACCCTTGATACCCGTTTCATAGCTTTGCCCACGAATCGGCTCGACTTTGCTGCCGCTCACGGTTTCCGATGTTTGCGGGGTGAAGATGTCGGTGTAGCTGGCGTACAGCGAGTAGGTGTCGTTGAGGTCGTACACCGCGCCCAGGTATGGGGTGACGATGCCGTTCTCTTCCTGGCTGCTGCGCTCGCCGGCCACGCTACGGGTCACCGACGCGTAGTTGCTGGTGCGCACGCCGACAATCACCGACAGCGGGTCGGTAATGCTCAGGCGGGTAGCGGCGTACATGCCCTGCAAGCGCGTGGTGGTCTTGCTGTGCAGGCCGGTGCGCGAGGCGATGAGGCCGTAGTCGTCATCCACGCCGTTGTGCCAATCGGTGACCGGGAAACCGTTGTTGGCGCGGAACTGGCAACCCAACGCCGGTGCACTGGCCATGCCGTCGCCCACCATGGTGCAGGTGTACTGCGGCGACCAACCCACGGTGCGGCTGTCGTTATAGCCCACCATGGCCTGGTGGGTGCGGCCGAACAGCTGGAATGGGCCAGACAGGTCGATCTGCGCCGACTGCTGGGTAGTGTCGGTGGAGCTGTGCAGGCCGTTCAGTACGGCGCCGCTGCCATCCTGGTCCCAGTAGCCGCCATAGGTGCCGCGCCCTGCCGAGTTCACCTTGGCCAAGCCGCGGTGGTTGAGGGCTTCGGTGGTGGCCTGGGAGGCCTTCAGGTCCAGCGTCCAGTCGTTGTCGAAGCGGTGCTGCAGCGAGCCGAAAGCGGTGCGGGTGGTGTACTCGCCAAAGCTCCAGCTGGGCACCACGTTGGTGCTGCGTGGCAGGTCGGTCTTGCTGCCGTCGCGGTACCACAGCGGAATGTTCGCGCCCCAGCCGCCACCCACCACCTTGTTGTACTCGTACTGGTAGCCGGCACCGAGGGTGGTGGCGTCGTCCAGGTCAAATTCGAAATTGGCCAGCGCCGCGCGGGAGCGGTCGGACTGGTTGTCGCGGAACGAGTTGGCGTCCTGCTGGGTCATCACGAAACGCGAGCGCAGGCGCCCGTCCTCGGACAGCGGCAGGTTGAGGTCGGCACCCAGGCGGCGTTTGTCCCAGCTGCCGTAGGTGGCGTAGACGCTACCGCCAAAGGTCTTGGTCGGCGCCTTGCGGATCAGGTTGACGGTGGCCGAAGGGTCACCGGTGCCGCCAAGCAGGCCGTTGGCCCCGCGCACGATGTCGATGCGCTCGTACAGGTCCATGTTCAGGGCATTGCCGCTGCCGCTGAAGTCAGAACCGCCTTGGGTCTGCAGACCATCGACCTTCCAGTTGCTGATCGAATAGCCACGGGCGCGGTAATCGGTACGCCCGCCCACTTCGGACTTGTTGGCCGTTACCCCTGGGGTGGTTTCCAGGGCCTGCTCGATAGTGTGGATGCCACGGTCTTCCATCTGCTGGCGGGTGATGGTGGTGACTGACTGCGGGGTCTGCCGGGGCGTCAGGTTCAGGCCGGTGGAGCTGCGTGTGCTCTCGACGGTGTAGCCCAGCTGGCCTGCAGCGTCGGCGGGCAGCAGCGCGCTGTCTTCGATTTGCGTGGCGTCCAGCTCCAGGGGTTGGCTGTCGGCGGCCATGGCACCACCACTGATAGCCACGGCAATGCAGAACGCCAGTGGCTTGAGGCGGTTGCCGTTTGCAAGGGTGGGGATGAGCGCGTTCGGAATGCTGTAGGGATTCATTTGGGAAGGCTTCGTATTTGCAGATGATTTTTTGTTAGGATTCTAGGGATCGGCCCTCCCGGCGCCAGACCCGACATGTACGGGGATGTAATTGAATGTAATGAGCGCCCCAGGGCCTCACCCGACAGGTGTTTTCCACATGAGCACGACCCTGCTGGTCGTCGACGATGACGACGAGATCCGCGAACTTCTTTGTGATTACCTGGCCGACGCCGGTTACAACGTGCTGGAGGCGGCCGACGGCGAGCAGATGCGCGCGCAAATGGCCAGGCACACGGTGGATCTGGTGGTACTCGACTTGATGCTGCCGGGCGAAGACGGGCTCAGCCTTTGTCGCCAATTGCAGGCCACGCCCGGGCTGGCGGTGATCATGTTGTCGGCCAAAGGCAGCACGCTGGACCGCATCATCGGCCTGGAGGTGGGTGCCGACGATTACCTGGCCAAGCCTTTCGAGCCACGCGAGCTGATTGCCCGGATCAAGGCGGTGCTGCGTCGCCCGCAACGCCTGGAAACCCAGGCGCAGGGCACTGCAGGGGCCGACGCACAACTGTTCGCCGGCTTCCGCCTGGAGCACGTCAAGCGCCTGCTCACGCGCCCCGATGGCCAGACCCTGCCCCTGCCACGCTCCGACTACCGGGTGCTGCGCGAGTTGCTGGAGGCTAACAACCGCGTGGTCTCCCGCGACCAGCTGACGCGCAGCGCATTTGGCCGCGACCACATGCCTGATGACCGCTCGGTGGACATGTGCGTCAGCCGCCTGCGCCAGCACCTGCGGCGCGCACCGGACGGGGCCGCGCAGATCCTCACCATCCGCAACGAAGGCTACTTGCTCACCATGGGCCAGCACCAGGCCGATGCCTGAGGTGCGCTGGCTTCGCCGGCTGTGGCCGCGCACCCTGTTCGGCCAGCTATTGCTGATCATGGTCAGCGGTACGCTGGTGGTGCAGCTGATGTCGAGCAGCATCTGGTTCGATGTGCGCTTCGCCCAGGTGTTCGAAGCCCCCGTGCGGCTGATCGCCGCGCGCAGTGCGCCCCTGATCGCCCGGGCCGACTGCCACGATGCCGCGCTGCCAGTGCCGGCTCATTACCAGGTGCGCTGTGCCGAGCACCTGCCCGAGCCAACGCATGATCAGCGCCGTGAGCGCCGGCGGGTCGAATTGCTGCTGCGCCAGGCCCTCAAGTACGAGCTGGGGCATGCTCAGGCGGTACGCCTGATGAATGTGCAACTGACCGACGCGTCGGGCCAACCGATAGTCTGGCGCAGCCTGTTCGGTTTGCGCACGGCCCAGGCCCATATGCAGTTTGCGGTGCCATTGGCCGATGGGCACTGGCTTATCATCGAGGGCCAGGAGCTGCAGGGCTGGAGCGGCGAGTCGGCCTGGGTGCTGATCAGCGATTACCTATTGCGGGTGTATGCACTGCGCATTGTCGCGGTGCTGCTGGTCTGCCTGATTGCCGTGCGCCTGTGCCTGCGCCCGTTGCAGCGCCTGGCCGATGCTGCGCGCGGCCTGGGCACCAATCTTGAGCAGCCGCCACTGGTGCTGGATGGCCCGCAGGAGGTACGCCAGGCTGCCCAGGCGTTCAACGCCATGCAGCAGCGCCTGATTGCCATGGTCAACGACAAGGCCTACTTCCTCGCCGCTGTGTCCCATGACCTGCGCACCCCGTTGACCCGCATGCGCCTGCGCCTGGAGCGCTTGCCGGACGATGAACACCACCAGCGCCTGCGGCAGAACATCAGGCAGATGGACGACATGATCGGCCAGGTGCTCGACTACCTGCGCGCCGGGGAACAGCAGAACTTGCAGCAGGTGGACCTGGACCGACTGGTGGCACGCCTGTGCGCCGACCTGGCAACCGAAAAAGAGCCATTGCCGGTGCATGGCCAGGCAGGCGGCGTGCATGTGGATGCGTTGCTGTTGCAGCGTTGCCTGCAGAACCTGCTGGTCAATGCACTGCGTTATGCCAAGGAGGTTTCGGTCACACTGGAACGGGCGAACAGCGGGGTGCTGATCCATATCGACGACCGTGGCCCGGGGATTGCGCCGGGGCTGCTGGCGACCATTACCGACCCGTTCGTACGCGGCGAAGGGTCGCGCAACCAGTCCTCCGGGGGATACGGGTTGGGGTTGAGCATTGCGCAACGCATCGCTGGCAGCCATGGCGGTGAGCTGCTGCTGATGAACCGCGAAGGGGGTGGATTGCGGGTTAGCGTGGTGCTACCGGGTTGAGCCGAATCCCGAGGGGGCGTGGCAGCTCGTTTTTTGGGGTTGGGGCGCAGATCGCCGGGGCCGCGGTGCGGCCCTTTCGCGACACAAGGCCGTTCCCACAAGGGGCCCGGTTCGGGGCATGCCTGTAGGAGCGGCCTTGCGTCGCGATGGGCTGCAAAGCAGCCCCCAGCACCCTCAGCTCAGCATCAGAAGATGCTGATCGGGTACTCGACGAATACGCGTACTTCGTTGCCATCGTCGTTGTAGCCGTTCTGCTGTACGGCGTTGTTGGTACGCACGAACGAGCTACGCAGCTTGATGGACAGGTCTTTGGCCGGGCCGTCCTGCACCACGTAACGGACCTGGTTGAAGATCTCGCGTTCCTTGCCTTCGCCGAAGCCCTGCGGGTTGGCGTTGTTGCGGGTGTTGATGTTGTCACCCACTACGTAGGCCAGCTTGTAGGTCAGGCCAGGGATGCCGTAGGCACCGAAGTCCAGACCGTAGCCCAACTGCCAGGAACGCTCGTCCTCGGCGTTGAAGTCGGACCAGTACGAGTTGGCCAGGTAGATGGTCGAACCACCGTCACCCACGCCGCCCTGGTTCTGATACCAGCCGTAGTTGTAGCCGGTGCTGCCAGTGCTGCGCTGGTGGGCGAGGGTGAACGAGTGCGCACCATACGCGTAGGTGGCCGCCAGGCTCCAGATGGTGTTGGAGTCGCCGTTCAGGCCGGCGGCCTTGACGTACTTGTTGTTGATGTCCGACTTGTAGCCGTTGAAGTCCAGGGTCAGGGACTGGTCGCTGGCGATCGGGAAGACGTAGTTCAAGCCCAGGTAGTGCTTGCGCATCACGTCTTCGTTGTCTGCGGTGTACAGCGAGCCGGTGAAGTTGTCGCTGAACTTGTAGCTACCACCCAGCACGTTGATCGACTTCAGGCCACCACCATCACGACGCTCGGCGCTTTTGCGCGCTTCCTGGGTGAAGCGGCCGGCGTTCAGTTCCAGGCCCTTGATTTCCTTGGAGGTGATCAGGGTGCCGGTGAAGCTTTCTGGCAGCAGACGTGCGTCGTCGTACTGCAGCACTGGCAGTGCTGGCATCTGGTCACCGTACTTGAGCACGGTATTGGAAATGCGGAACTTCACGGCTGCGCCACCACGCGCCAGGTTGTGCGGCGAGCTGGCGTTGCCGTCGGCGTTGGTGGTTTCGTGCGGCTTGAAGAAGTCGACACCCGCGCCACCGTTATGGCCTTTGCCGCCATCGAGGCGCAGGGCATACAGACCGAATGCGTCGACGCCGACACCGACAGTGCCTTGGGTGAAACCGGAGGAGAAGTTGCCGATGACTGCCTGGCCCCATTCGATCTGGTCGTCGGTGCCGTGCTTCTTGTCACGGTTGATGTAAGCGTTGCGCAGAAGGACGTTGGCGTGGCTGTCCTCGATGAAGCCCTTGCTCTCGGCCTGATCATTGGCCTGTGCCTGGGTCGCGGCGATCATCGCCAGGGCGACCAGGCTGATCCTGGTTTTCAACATGTTATTTTCCTTATCGCTTAATCAAAAACGCGCTGCAATACAACGCCAGGAACCAACGCCCCTTACGTAGGTTCGACGCTATGCGGATCCAGACTTGAAGGCCGGCCTGCAATTGCACGGGCGGCCTCTGGCAGCAGCATGGCCAACGGAAGTGGCCAGCAGGCGTTGGGCCGAATCCTAGCCGTGTGCGATTACAAATGTCAAAAAGTCGTGAAATGCAGGTTGATATAACCAAGATCATCCCGTGATACGAGGCATTTCAATGCATGTCGGCGCTATAGGAGGGGATTTTATCTTTTTGTCAGAAACGGCATCTTGACTGCCCCGACAATTTACCGGGTGCGTGTGGGGAGGGGCGTGTGGCAGGTACCGGCCTCTTCGCGGCTATCGCCGCCAAGAGGTCGGCACAGCTGTTGTCGATTAGTGCCACACCGCCATTAGCGCCTGCATTTCAGCATCGCTGAGCAAACCTTGCGGGTAGCGTCCGGCAAGCAGACGTCGTGGGTCGGTCGTCCTGACCCTGATGCTTCCATGGTGTTTCAACCACGCCGCGACCCGCTTGAGCGATGGGTGACCAACTGCCGATGGGCGCAAAGCCGACTCACTTGCTGCGTTCATGTCTACACGTACTCCCTAACCCGTGAGCGGCTAATCTACGTAGGTAATGTTACAGCTCGGATAACCTGGCAGACCCAAGCTATCTCCTTGAAAAACAATACAAAGCCTATGCCAAACCAGCCGCCGGGCGTCGCCCGAAAAAAAAAGGCCCGTCTACTGACGGGCCTCATTGTCACCGGGCTGGCACTCAGCGCGTCACCGGTGCCGGCTGCTGCTGGGTCAGGCAGTGGATGTTGCCACCGCCCAACAGCAGCTCGCGCCCGGGAATCATCACCACTTCGTGGTCGGGGAATATCCGCGCAAGGATCGCTCTGGCTTCGGCATCTGCCGGGTCATCGAAGCTTGGCGCAATAATGCCGCCGTTGACGATCAGGAAGTTCACGTAGGAGCCGGCCAGGCGCACCGATGGGTCACGCTCCTGGCTGCCGGCAACGTGGTCGACACCGGCACATTCTTCAGCCGTGGCGTACAGCGGCCCAGGAATGGGCATTTTGTGCACGATTAGTGCTCGGCCCTTGGCGTCACGGGTGTTCTGCAACACCTCCATGGCGGCATGGCAACGGGCGTAATTGGGGTCGTTGGAATCATCGGTCCAGGCCAGTAACACTTCGCCCGGGCGCACGTAACAGCAGAAATTGTCGACGTGGCCGTCGGTTTCATCGTTGTACAGGCCATCGGGCAACCACACCACGGTATCCACCGCCAGGTGGTCGCGCAGCACCGCTTCGATCTGCTCGCGGGTCAGGTGCGGGTTGCGGTTGCGGTTGAGCAGGCATTCCTCGGTGGTGATCAGCGTGCCTTCACCGTCCACGTGGATCGAACCGCCCTCGAGCACGAAGCCTTCGGTGTGGTAGCGCTGGCAGCGCTCCATTTCCAGCACTTTGGCCGCCAGCTCCTCGTCGCGGTTCCATGGCGCATACAGGCCACCATCGAAGCCGCCCCAGGCGTTGAAGCCCCAGTCCACACCGCGCACTTCGCCTTGGTCGTTGATGACGAAGGTCGGGCCGGTGTCACGCACCCAGGCGTCGTCGTTGCTGATTTCGACCACCCGAATGTTCGGCTGGTCGAGCTGGCGACGCGCGTTCTCGTACTGGCCAGCGGAAACCGCAACGGTAACCGGCTCAAAACGGGCAATGGCCTTGGCCAGGGCTACATGGGCTGCCTGCGCCGGTTTGCCGCCCAGGCGCCAGTTGTCCGAACGCTCCGGCCAAACCATCCATACCTGGGTTTGCGGGGCCCACTCGGCGGGCATGTGGAAACCATCGGCACGTGGCGTGGAGTTGAGGGTTTTCATGGTTGACCTCTGTGATGGCCCTGGGCCGGATTGCGGTGAGACGTTGATCTATTTATAACCGATACATATCGATATTTAAAGCCTTATGTGTCGGATTTTCAGGCGAACCTCCATCCTAATATCGATAGAAATCGAATTTAATGCGTGTTCGCCCGTTAGCACCCGTCGCTTGGCCGCCTACCCTGGCCATATCGTACGCATCCTGTCACTGCTGCATGCGGAAATTTCCAGGAAGGGCGACTAGGGTCAATAGTTAACGAACGGCAAGCGAACCGCCATGAACATCATCCCGACTGAAATCCCCGATGTACTGATCATCGAGCCCACGGTTTACGGTGACAGCCGTGGCTTTTTCTTCGAAGCGTTCAACGCCCGCGAGTTCGCAAGGCAGACCGGGGTGAATGTCGAATTCGTCCAGGATAACCACTCGCGCTCGGTCAAGGGCGTGCTCCGCGGGCTGCATTTTCAGGTAGAGAATACCCAGGGCAAGCTGGTGCGCGTGGTTCAGGGCGAAATCCGCGATGTCGCCGTGGATGTGCGCAAAAGCTCGCCAACCTTCGGCCAGTGGGTCGCGGTGGATCTGTCCGCAGCCAACCATCGCCAGTTGTGGATACCCGCAGGCTTCGCCCACGGCTTTGCGGTGCTGAGCGAGTCGGCCGAGTTCCTCTACAAGACCACCGATTACTACAACCCCGGCGCCGACCGCTGCATCCGCTGGGACGATCCGCACCTGGCCATCGACTGGGGGCTGCAGCAACCACCGCTGCTGTCAGACAAGGACAAGCTTGGCCGGGCATGGGCAGAGGCGGAACTGCTGCCGTAACTAGCGCATAATTGCGCCAGACCTTTCTGGCGCATTTACGTGATGATTGCTAAACCCACGCCCCCACGCCGTCCCCGCTGGCGCAGCCTGGCCTTGCTGGCCCTGTGCCTGGCGCCGTTACTGTGGCCCTTGCACCACCTGGCCGAACGTTACTACCAGCAGGAATTGGCCTCGCAGAACCGCCAGACCCTGGACCTGTACGTGGCCAACCTGCTCGGCACCCTGCACCGCTATGAAACCTTGCCGCAGATCCTCGGCGACCTGCCGGCACTGCGCAGCGTACTGGCCGACCCCTTCCGCCTGGAGGCGGTGACCAACGCCAACCGCCTGCTCAAGGGCATTGTGCAGCAGACCGGCGCCGAGGTGATGTACCTGATGGACGTCAGCGGCAACACCCTGGCGGCCTCCAACTGGGACAAGCACGACAGCTTCGTAGGCCGCAACTTCGCCTTCCGCCCGTACTTCAACGAAGCCATGGCGGGCCACCTGGGCCGCTTCTTCGGCCAGGGCACAACGTCGGCCAAACGCGGCTACTTCTTTGCCGCCGCCGTACGTGATCGCGAGCGCATCGTGGGCGTGCTGGTGGTCAAGGTCGACCTCGACCACACCGAAACCCTGTGGGGCCGCACGCCGGAGCAGCTGTTGCTGACCGATCACAATGGCGTGGTCATCCTCACTTCGCGGCCCGATTGGCGCTTCCGTGCCACCCGCGCACTGAGCGATGCCGAGCGCCAGGCCATCATCGCCATCCAGCCCTACCCTACCCAGGCACCGCAACCGCTGGTGCTCGCCCCGGATGCCTGGATCACCCAGACCCGCGACATCAAGGAGACCGGCTGGCAAGTCAGCATCCTTGCCCCGCGCATGCTGGTAGACCGTTCGGTGCAAACGGTAATGGCCATTGGCGCCGGCACCCTGCTGGTAGCAATGCTGCTGGCCGGGCTGGTGATGCAACGGCGCCGCCACTACATCGACCGCATCGACTTCGAAGCCCGCGCCCGTCAGGAGCTGGAAAAGCGCGTAGCCGAACGCACCGCCGACCTCGAGGGCCTCAACACCCGCCTCAAGCGCGCCGTACTGGAGCGCGAAAATGCCCAGCAAGAGGCGGTGCGCGCCCAGGACGAGCTGGTGCAGGCCGGCAAGCTGTCGGTGCTTGGCACCATGTCGGCCAGTATCAGCCACGAACTCAACCAGCCGCTGGCGGCGATTCGCAGCTACGCAGAAAATGCCGAGATCCTGCTCGACCACCAACGCACCGAGGACGCCCGCGGCAACCTCAAGCTGATTGGCGAGCTGACCGGGCGCATGGCGTCGATCATCGCCCACTTGCGGGCCTTCGCCCGCCGTGACCGGCACGCCCCGGAAAGCGTGGCCCTGCAGCCAGCCCTGGACGATGCCCTGGCGCTGCTGGCCAAGCGCCGCCGGGCAATGGCCGTGGAGCTGATCCGCGACCTGCCGGAAGCCACCTTGTGGGTACAGGCCGGTGAAACCCGCCTGCGCCAGGTGCTGGGCAACCTGTTGGCCAATGCCCTGGATGCCCTGACCGAAAAAGCCAACCCGCGCCGCCTGTGGCTAAGTGCCGAACAGCGTGATGACTGCGTCTACCTGTACATCCGCGACAATGGCCCCGGCTTCAGCCGCCAGGCCCTGGAGCATGCCAAGGAGCCGTTCTTCACCACCAAGACCCGCACCCAGGGCCTGGGCCTGGGGTTGGCCATCTGCGAAAGCCTGATGCGCGCCCTGGGGGGTGAACTGCTGCTGGCCAACCACCCGGAAGGTGGTGCTCTGCTGACCCTGCAGCTACGCAAGGCTGCGCCTGGCGCAACCTTGCCCAATTCGGAGGACCCCTCGGCATGACCCCCGAGACACAGATCGACAGCCAAGCCCAGGTCATCCTGGTCGACGATGACCCGCACCTGCGCCAGGCCCTGAGCCAGACCTTGGACCTGGCCGGGCTGAAAGTGGTCGCGCTGGGCGATGCCCAAGGCCTGGCTGAGCGTATCGAGAGCGACTGGCCCGGCGTGGTGGTCAGCGACATCCGCATGCCCGGCATCGATGGCCTGCAGCTGCTGGAGCAACTGCACGGCCGCGACAGCGAACTGCCCGTGCTGCTGATTACCGGCCACGGGGATGTGCCCCTGGCGGTACAGGCAATGCGCGCCGGTGCCTATGACTTTCTGGAAAAGCCTTTCGCCAGCGACGCCCTGCTCGACAGCGTGCGCCGTGCCTTGGCCCTGCGCCGCCTGGTGCTGGACAACCGCAGCCTGCGCCTGGCGCTGAGCGACCGCCAGCAACTGGCCACGCGCCTGGTCGGCCATTCGCCGGCCATGCAGCGCCTGCGCGAGCAGATCGGCGCCTTGGCCGGAACCCGCGCCGATGTGCTGATCCTGGGTGAAACCGGTGCTGGCAAGGAGGTGGTCGCCCGTGCGCTGCATGACCTGTCCAGCCGTCGTGACGGGCCGTTCGTGGCGATCAACGCCGGGGCACTGGCCGAATCGGTGGTCGAAAGCGAACTGTTCGGCCATGAGCCCGGGGCGTTCACCGGGGCGCAAAAACGGCGCATCGGCAAATTCGAGTTCGCCAACGGCGGCACGCTGTTCCTCGACGAAATCGAGAGCATGAGCCTGGACGTGCAGGTCAAGCTGCTGCGCATGTTGCAGGAGCGGGTGGTGGAACGCCTGGGCGGCAACCAGTTGATCCCGCTGGATATCCGCATTATCGCCGCCACCAAGGAAGACCTGCGCCAGGCCGCCGACCAAGGCCGCTTCCGTGCCGACCTGTACTACCGGCTGAACGTAGCGCCACTGCGTATCCCGCCGCTGCGGGACCGCGGCGACGACATCCTGGTGCTGTTCCAGCATTTTGCCGACGCTGCCAGCCAGCGCCACAGCCTGGCGCCACACGCCTTGCTGCCGGCGCAGCGGGCGATGCTGCTGCGCCACACCTGGCCAGGTAACGTGCGTGAATTGCAGAACGCCGCCGAGCGTTTCGCCCTGGGCCTTGAGCTGGCGCTGGATGGCCAGCTGCCAGCGGCAGCGGCTGCGGCGCCTTCGGTGTTGAGTGGCAACCTGAGCGAACAGGTAGAGCAATTCGAGCGCTCGCTGATCGCCGCCGAGCTGGCCCAGCCCCACAGCTCCATGCGCAGCCTGGCAGAGGCGCTGGGCATCCCCCGCAAAACCTTGCACGACAAGCTGCGCAAGCATGGCTTGAGCTTCGAGGGCGGTAGCGGCGGGCACGACGACCATGAGGACAACCGTTGATGAGCACCGATAGCCAGTACCTGCAGTCCGTACTGCATGGCGACATCCCGCTGACCCGCGAAATGGGCCTGGAGGTCATTGATTGGCAACACCACACCCTGCGCCTGCAATTGCCGCTGGCGGCCAACGTCAACCACAAGAGCACCATGTTCGGCGGCAGCCTGTACTGTGCAGCGGTGCTAGTGGGCTGGGGCTGGTTGCACCTGCGGCTGCGCGAACTGGGGATAGATGACGGGCATATCGTCATCCAGGAAGGGCAAATCAGCTACCCGCTGCCGGTTACCGGGGCGGCAATAGCCCGTTGCCAGGCGCCGGAAGAGAAAGCCTGGGAACGCTTCCTCAACATGTACCAGCGTCGTGGCCGGGCGCGGTTGACGCTGCAGACCACGGTAAGCAATACCGGGAGTGATGAGCCGGCCGTCACCTTCAGCGGCCAGTACGTGCTGCACCGCTGAGAACGAAGGCTGTCGCGCCCCCTGTAGGAGCGGCCTTGTGTCGCGATGGGCTGCAAAGCAGCCCCAGGGTTTGGGCATGGTGCACAAATTGCCGGGGCTGCTTTGCAGCCCATCGCGACACAAGGCCGCTCCTACAAGGCCAGGCCCGCTAGATCAGCTCAAGAAAGGCCTGGCGCCACGCTGCCTTGGCCGGCAACGCCAGGAAATACGGGTTGAGCAAAGACTCGCGCGCCGGGTAACGGAACGGCAACCCGTCCAGCCCGATCACTTCACCCCCCGCCCCTTCCACCACACCCTGGGCCGCCGCCGTATCCCACTGCGAAGTCGGCGCCAGGCGTGGATAACAATCGGCGCTGCCCTCGGCCAACAGGCAGAACTTCAACGAGCTACCAATGTTGGCCAGCTCCAGTTCACCCACTGCCGCACCCAGGCCCGCCAACAATGCTTCCTGTTCGGGGCTGGAGTGCCGGCGGCTGGCAACCACGGTAAACCGCTCACCCGCTGGCGGAGCGTTGCGCACCTGGATCGGCCGGGCCGCCTCACCCGCGTCTGCCCGCCAAGCCCCCAATTCGCGGCCCCCAAAGTAGCAGCGGCCATTCGTGGGCATCGATACCACGCCGAACACCACCTCGCCTTTTTCGATCAAGGCGATATTGACTGTGAACTCCTCGCTACCGGCAATGAATTCCTTGGTGCCATCCAGCGGGTCCACCAGCCACCAGCGGCTCCAGCCCTGGCGCTCGGCCAGCGCAATATTGCAGTCCTCTTCGGACAACACCGGAATCTGCGGCGCCAGCGCCAGCAGGCCATCGGCAATCACCCGGTGCGCTGCCAGGTCGGCGGCAGTCACCGGCGAATCATCGGCCTTGTTGGTCACTGCCACATCGGCACGCCAGTACGGCAGGATCGCCTCGCCCGCAGTCAACGCCAACTTGACCACTTCACGCATCAGTTGATTGTCGTTCATAGCGCCAGCAGCCCCCGCTGAATCATCAGGTCACGCGCCAGGTACAGCGCCGCCAGGGCGCGGCCTTCGGTGAACTGCGGGTGCATGGCCAAGGCCGACAGCTCGCGCAGGTTGACCTTGTCGACCCGCATCGGCTCCGGCTCATCGCCCTCCAGGCGCTCTTCGTACAGATCGGTGGCCAGCACCACCTGGATTTTCTGGCTCATGTAGCCCGGCGAAAGCGACAGCTCGGTCAGGTGCTCAAGCTGGCGCGCGCCAAGCCCGGCCTCTTCCTTGAGCTCGCGGTTGGCGGCTGCCAGCACATCTTCGCCGGGCTCGATCAGGCCCTTGGGCAGCGACAGCTCGTACTCGTCGGTACCACCGCAATACTCTTCCACCAGCACGGCGTGCTCGGCGTCGAGCATGGCCACGATCATCACCGCGCCATAGCCGTTACCCCGGCCGACCAGGCGCTCATAGGTGCGCTCGGCACCATTGCTGAAGCGCAATTGCACAGCCTCTACGCGGAACAGGCGGCTGCTGGCGACGATTTCGCGGCTGAGGACGGTGGGTTTCTGGCGCATGGGGCGGCTCCTTGGCGTGAACGGGTTACTATACCGTGGCTTGCCGACTGATCGAGAGTTTCCCATGCCTGTTCTTCCCTGGTCTGCCATCGATACCGTCCTGCTGGATATGGACGGCACCCTGCTCGACCTGCATTACGACAACCGCTTCTGGCTCGACCACCTGCCCCAGCGCTATGCAGAGCTGCATGGCGTGAGCCGGGCCATGGCGGAAATGGAGCTGCAGCCGCTGTTCGAGCGCAATGCCGGCACGCTGAACTGGTACTGCCTGGACTTCTGGAGCCGGGAGCTGCGCCTGCCGATCCGGGAGCTGAAACGGGAAATTGCCGACCTGATCGCGTTGCGCCCGGATGCCGACACGTTCCTGGCGGCGATTCGAAATGCCGGCAAGCGCGTGGTGATGATCACCAATGCCCACCGTGATTCGCTGTCGCTGAAGCTGGAACGGGTGGAACTGGCACCGTATTTCGAGCGGCTGATCAGCTCGCATGATTATGGTTACCCGAAGGAAAGCCCACAGTTCTGGGACGCCTTGCAGGCGGACATCGGTTTTGAGCCGGGGCGTAGCCTGTTCATCGATGACACCCTGGCGATACTGCGCAGCGCACGGTGCTTTGGTGTGGCGCACCTGCTGGCTGTACGCCAGCCCGATAGCCAGGCGCAGCCGCGCGATACTGAAGAGTTTGCTGCGGTCGAGGATTACCGGGAGCTATTGATTGGCCTGTAAGCGCCCTGGCACCGGCTACGCCGGTGTTAGCGGGCACGCCCGCTCCCACAGGTGACCACCGGCCTCACGCCATGCAGCAACCTTGTGGGAGCCGGCTTGCCGGCGATAGGGCCGATAAAGCCTGCAAAAATCAGTCAGGAATACGCAGTACCTGCCCCGGATAAATCTTGTCCGGGTGCTTGAGCATTGGCTTGTTGGCCTCGAAGATCTTGTTGAACTGATTGGCATTGCCATACACCACCAGGGCAATCGCCGACAGCGTGTCACCCTTCTTGACCGTGACCAGGCGTGCGGCTGTCACGACCGGCCCGGTCACAGTGATCTGGTCATCGACGCTGGCCACACCCTCGATGTTGCCCGCTGCCAGCACAATCTTCTCCTTCTCTTCCTGGCTGGCGACTTCACCCTTGAGGATCACTTTGTCGCCCTCCACGGTCGCCGTGATGTTCGGGTTGCCGAGGCCGACATTCTCCACGTGTTTCTTCAACTGCTCTTCGGCTTTGGCATTGCCCGGGGTCAGCAGGTCGATCAACTTCTCGCCTGCTTCCTTTACGAAACTGATCAAGCTCATAGCACTCTCCTTGTTCACGAAACCTCGAACCCAGCAGTCTAGGCCAGCTTTGCTCATGCCGCCCGCCTGCGACCAATCGACGCGCTCTATCAAGGGATAGAGGCTAGCGATTAGACGCCACAGGCCCACGCGCCTAGGCTTGTGCTACACCAAGCCGCCGAATGAACAGCCTGCCCGATGAACAGCAAACCTCCGGTCTGCACGGCCTCATCGCCCTTGTCCCTGCCGGCCGCCAGCAACACCTACGCATACGTCCAGCTCAGCGACGGTAAAGGTGACAGCACGCCGCTGGCCGAAGAGGTTGCGTTGGCCATCGTCTACAACGGCCTCAACCAGGCAGTGATGCTGGTCAGCCCGACCGACCTGGAAGATTTCGCCGTCGGTTTCAGCGTGGGCAGCGGCATCGTCGGAGGCACCACGGAAATCTACGACCTGAAGCTCTCGGGCAGTGGCTCGGCCCTGTATGCAGACCTGGAAATATCCAGCCGAGCCTTCTGGAACCTGAAAAACCAGCGCCGGCAGCTGGCCGGCACCAGCGGCTGCGGCCTGTGCGGGGTCGAGGCGCTGGAGCAGGCGCTGCCAGAGCTGGCCGTGCTGCCCGGTGCGCCACTGCCACCGGCAGCGTGGCTGGTGGGCCTGCGCGAGCGCATCGATGCATTTCAGCCGCTGGGCCAGCACTGCGGGGCGGTGCATGCCGCGCTGTTCATGGACCGCCACGGCGAACTGCTGCTGGGCCGTGAAGACATTGGCCGGCACAACGCCCTCGACAAGCTGATCGGCGCGCTGCTGCGCCAGGGCATCGACAGCCAGGGCGGCCTTGCGATCGTCACCAGCCGCTGCAGCCTGGAACTGATCCAGAAGGTGCTGCGCGCCGGCATCCAGACCTTGGTCAGCCTGTCCGCCCCCACCGGGCTTGCCCTGCAGTGGGCGCGCAAGCACAACCTCAACCTCATTCATCTACCCAAGCACAGCGCACCGCGGGTCTACAGCCCGGCGGCGGAGTCGTAACAGTCGTGACCTCGTACCAGCACCTACCGGACAATGCCCCAGCCTCAACCCCTCGCTACAAGCCCTACCACGGCCCTGCCGGTGGCTGGGGTGCGCTGCGCAGCGTGGCCAAGGCCTGGGTCGGCAGCGATAACGCGCTGAAGAACATTCGCGCCCTGCTCAAGACCAACCAGAACGGCGGTTTCGACTGCCCAGGCTGCGCCTGGGGCGATTCGCCAGAAAGCGGCATGGTCAAGTTCTGCGAGAACGGCGCCAAGGCCGTAAACTGGGAGGCCACCAAGCGCCGTGTCGACGCTGCCTTCTTCGCCCGTTACAGCGTCACCGCCCTGCTGCAGCAAAGCGACTACTGGCTGGAGTACCAGGGCCGCCTCACCGAGCCGATGGTCTACGACGCGACCAGCGACCGCTATCAGCCGATCAGCTGGGACGCCGCTTTTGCCCTGGTCGCCCGCGAGCTGAACAAGTTGGCCACACCTGACCAGGCCGAGTTCTATACCTCGGGGCGGGCCAGCAACGAAGCAGCCTACCTGTACCAGCTGTTCGTGCGCGCCTTCGGTACCAACAACTTTCCCGACTGCTCGAACATGTGCCACGAAGCCAGCGGCGTGGCGTTGGGGCAAAGCATCGGGGTGGGCAAGGGCACGGTCACGTTCGACGACTTCGAACATGCCGACGCGATTTTTGTCTGGGGCCAGAACCCCGGCACCAACCACCCGCGCATGCTCGACCCGCTGCGCGACGCGGTGAAACGTGGCGCTCAGGTGGTTTGCATCAACCCGCTCAAGGAGCGGGGCCTGGAGCGCTTCCAGCACCCGCAGAACCCGCTGGAAATGTTGACCAACAGCGACCGCCCAACCAACACGGCATTCTTCCGACCGGCGCTGGGTGGCGACATGGCGCTGCTGCGTGGCATGGCCAAGTTCGCCCTGCAGTGGGAGCGTGAAGCCCAGGCCAAGGGTGAACCGGCGGTGTTCGACCATGCCTTCATCGCCGAGCACGGCCATGGCGTGGACGATTACCTGGCCGTGGTAGATGCCACGCCATGGGACCACATCCAGGCGCAATCCGGCCTGCCCATGGCCGACATCGAACTGGCGGCGCGCATGTACTGCCGCGCCGAGCGGGTCATCATGTGCTGGGCGATGGGTATCACCCAACACCGCCACTCGGTGCCGACCATTCAGGAAATCGTCAACCTGCAGATGCTGCGCGGCAATATCGGCGCACCAGGCGCAGGCCTGTGCCCGGTACGTGGCCACAGCAACGTGCAGGGCGACCGCACCATGGGCATCAACGAGCGCCCACCCATGGCACTGCTCGAGGCCATGGAAAAGCGCTTCGGCTTCCCCGTGCCACGGCACAACGGCCACAACACGGTCGAAGCGATTCACGCCATGCTCGACGGCCGGGCCAAGGTGTTCATCGGCCTGGGCGGCAATTTCGCCCAGGCCACGCCGGACACCGAGCGCACGGCGCAGGCGCTGCGCAACTGCGAGCTGACCGTGCACATCAGCACCAAGCTCAACCGCAGCCACCTGGTTCATGGCAAGCAAGCGCTGATTTTGCCGTGCCTGGGCCGTACCGACATCGACTTGCAGGCCGACGGGCCACAAGCGGTAACGGTCGAAGACTCGTTCAGCATGGTGCACGCATCCAACGGCCAGCTCAAACCGCTGTCTTCGCAGATGCGCTCGGAGCCGGCGGTCATTGCTGGCATCGCCGCCGCTACGCTGGGCAAGAAACCCGTGGACTGGCACTGGCTGGTCGCCGACTATGCGCGCATTCGCGACCTGATCGCCGACACCATCACAGGCTTCAGCGGCTTCAACCAACGCCTGCAACACCCAGGCGGCTTCTACCTGGGCAATAACGCCGCCAGCCGCACATGGAAGACCAACACCGGCCGCGCCAACTTCAAGGCCAACCTGCTGCCCGATACGCTGCTTGACGAGCGTGCGCGTGCCAGCGGCCAGTTACCGGACCTGATCATGCAGTCGATGCGCTCGCACGATCAGTACAACACCACCATCTACGGCCTGGACGACCGCTACCGTGGCGTGCGCGGCCAACGCGAGGTGCTGTTCGCCAACGAAGCCGACATCATCCGCCTGGGCTTCCAGCCGGGGCAGAAGGTCGACATCGTATCGTTGTGGGGGGATGAACACGTCCGCCGGGTGCACGGCTTTACCCTGCTGGCGTTCGATATTCCGGCCGGGCAGGCGGCGGCGTATTACCCGGAGGTGAACCCGCTGGTGCCGCTGGAGAGCATTGGCGATGGCAGCCATACGCCAACCTCGAAGTTCATCGCCATCAAGCTGGAGCGGGCGCGGGACGACGGGCGTATTCTGTAATAAAGTTGCCGCGAAGAGGCCAGAAGCCCCAACGCCAAAAACCAAAACGCCCTGTTCCGCAAGGTTCAGGGCTTTTGCCATAAAGAGCTCAGACAGCCGAAAACGGTTTAAGTTTCACAACAAATACAGTCACTTACAGAATTGTGTACAACTCGTGTTACTCGTCGGATTTCCGTTGCCAGTCACCTCGCTTAGCCTCAAATTCGCCTCGTCATCCTTATGAGGCTCTCTTGATGAAGAAGTACTCCTCGATTTTGTTGTTGTCTTTCAGCTTGCTCAGCGGCGTTGCCATGGCAGGCGGCACCACCGAGGCCGGCATTGGCGGCGCATTGGGTGGGGTACTGGGCTCCGTTGTCGGTAACTCCATCGGCGGTAGCACTGGCGGCGCCATTGGTGCCGGCCTGGGCGGTGCGGCCGGCGGTGCGCTGGGTGCCGACAAGCGCCAGCGCGGTGAAGCCGCTATTGGCGGTGCCCTGGGCGCGGCAGGCGGTAACGTGGTGGGTCGCTCGGTAGGCGGTACTACCGGTAGCTACATCGGCGCGGCTGCCGGCGGCGGTGCTGGTGGTGCGCTGGGTAACTACCTGGGCAACAAGGCCGACGCCGATGAGCGCCATGACGACCGTCGCTACCGCCGTGGCTACGATGACCGTCGCCACTACGACCGTGGCCATCACTACGGCCACCGCAAGCACAAGCGCCACTGGCGCGACTAAGGCCAGAGGGCCCTGCCCTGACAACAAAAACCCCGCCCCTTCCGGCTAATGCCTGTCAGTTAAGCGTTACTGGGGCTGCTTTGCAGCCCTTCGCGGGCATGCCCGCTCCCACAGGCTGAGGTGCGCCCCATTTGTTGGACAATCTTTGATTAGGCTGCTGCGGCCTGATTCCTGTATGCCACGGGACTCAGGC